>JAHFOQ010000007.1 GCA_023261595.1 bacterium
AAAAAAGGAACCGTTTGTAACATTAGCGTTTAATGCGTTAGCAATAGAGATAGTACCTGTGCCAGGATTTTCAATTAAACCTCCGACACCACTGGCAGTACTTATTGTGCCGCTATCATTGTTCTTTAGAAGCCCAAAAGTACCTGCAGCGGCATTAATAGTTCCGCTTGAGTTATTGAACGTATAGCCCAATACCCCAGCCATAAGATTGATATTGCCAGTTCCTTCATGAATAGCTAGGCCGGTCTCACCCGCCAATCCACCATAGTTCTGTGGATTTCCACTCATTATCTCACCAGCATGGTATCCGCCAGTAAATAGCTCCGATACAGCTGATTGACCAAGATTGACAAAATATTCAGATGAGGCACCGGAGTAATAGTTGTATCCAGGAGTCAACGAAGTTACTACTTCTTGGGTACCGTTCACACGAATAATAGGTGTGCCGGTAAGTGGTGTAAGAATACTTGGATTATCTATTGCAGAAACATTTCCGAATGCAGTGTGCCCTGTAAAATGCCCTGTACCATTTACATCTAGTGTAGTAACTGGTGATGGATTATTTATACCCACCTGACCGTTAGCCGTTACATTAACCATGGAGTATCCTGTTGCATTCTGCAGTTGCAGCAAGTCTACTGCTTGGTCACTATTACCACGTATAGTACCACCGACAACGTATGGGCTACTTGGCTGAATTACAAATTCTTTCGCACTCTGTAATAGGGTTGAATTACAAATTACCTGGGCACTACATCCGCCCGTATAATAATTGGTAAAATAATCTCCAGCCCCGTTCGAAATACTTACATTAGAATTCTGATCTGACGTAATAGTACCAGTAACATGTAAATCACCATTAATTGTAGCGCTGCCTTCAACAGTAAGTTGACCTGTGGTAGTAGTCACCCCTTGCTTTAAGTAGTCTCCCGTATCAATTCTGCCAGAGTAATTTCTCGAACTTAAATCATCAATCTTAGCCGTGTATTGTTTCCACCAAAAAAACAAAATTACTAAAATAATTCCTGTGGTTATAAGTAATAACCAAGTAGTAACTTTTAACCAAGTTGGTGTAACAATTTCTTCTACCTGTTCTTCGGGCATATACTTCACACTTCTCTTATACTAATAGTATAGAGGTTATGGTTATACAGCGTCAAGCAAAGGGTCTACGGATTCACTACAGATGAGGACGGAGGGGTAGAAGGTATCTGCTGTTTCTTAAGTTCTTTCACCTCAGCTTCGAGAGCATCTATACGCTGTTCGTGATCATCTACAACTCCACTAAGTTTTTTAAGATCTGCTGTGAGAGTATCAAGTTGTAGACCTTTATCTACTAATTGCTTGTTTATCTGATCTAGTTTGCCATTTTGTTCTTGAATAGCAGACACAATGTATGGAATCATACCTTCTTTATTCAAATTAAGATAGCCGTTAACATCTTTGCCTACCAAATCGGGTAGTATTTTTTGTACTTCTTGGGCAATAAATCCTGCAATAGGGGCGGAATCTGGGCTTGATCTAAAATTATAGGTAACTCCTCTTAACTGCATAATTGTATCAAGACTATCATTAAGTGTAACGATATTTGTTTTAAGTCGCTCATCCGAAGTACAATTCCAACCACCGGGGCCAGAGGTATCCACAATACAAGTCTGGGTAGTTCCGGTAAATGCTGCTGTGGTATCAGTTGAAGTATCGGTAACTTCAAAACGATGAGTAGGATTGGCTTGGTTTATACCTACCTTACCACCAAATAATCCAATAACATTCGCATTGCTCATTGTTACCGGTGTAGTGTCGTCTACATTCAGGCCAAACGAATTATCGGCAGTTGCATCAATCGTTAAGTTTTGGCCAATAGCGAATGATTTATCTCCATTTATTTGAATACCGACCCCCATACCTAAAGAGTTTTCACCGCTAATTCCACTGCTTTTACCAATTAACGCTGCAAAACCATTGCCGGTAACGGTATTGCTTTCACCTAATACAAGTACATCTGGAGCTGTGACATTATTATCATTACCTACTACAAAAATATTTTCTTGGCGAATTAAGCGCTGTACTGGACATATAAGAGCGTCCGAGCTAAGACATAGCTCTTCGCCGACGACATTATTTTTCCCTATTGCTGTTGAGTGATTAGATTCCAGGTCATTACATTCACCAACGTTAAAACTATTATCTCCCTCTGTTTTTGTAAAACAGGTACCTGGTCCAAAAAAATTCAATCTACCTAGTCCAATACTGGCTGAGTAGGTACCGTTCATCTGGTTTAGCCCACCAAGAGCTATATTGCCTGTTCCCCCATTACCATAATTGTGATCTGGATCTGCTACAAGTGGTCCAATAACATTAAATGCTCCAAGGCTCGTACTAAACTGTCCTTCAACATCGCTTAATGCCCCAATAGCCACCGATAATGGACCTCTTGCAGCAACATCATAACCAATTGCCATAGAGCTTAAGCCAATATTGGCATCGTCCCATAATGTACCTGCAGCAAAATTATTACCACCATATGGACTAAAATCTAAGGGATAATCATCAATTTCGCCAGCTCTTAGAGCAACTTTTTTCGGGTACCAAAACAATCTGTTTCCTGGCCCACTAATGCTTATTGGATTTCCTGGGCCTTCTTGCAAACTCAATACATCCGCAAATGCACCTACTGCAATTAAGCTTCCATTATTTGCAGATGCATCTAAATACAGGTCATATCCACCTTGTGGGATAGAAGTATTGTGTAACAGTGGATTAACCCCCATCTCTAGAGTGGAGCCAGCGAGTACCACACCATTTTGCGCATACGCTACACCTACACCTCCGCTCGCGCCAGAAGTTCCTGTTGATCCGTTAATTCCGGTATTTCCGGCTGGTCCCTGTGGACCTACAGCAGGTTGTAGCTGTGATGCAAGATTACCTATAACTCCCGATAAATCTACACTATTTCCATTAGATAGTGACAATTCGGTTCCGTTGAGTTTTAGGTCTTGCCGTTTCATTGAAGACGAAGTATCGCTACTTATTCCATCTGACTTAAGAACAGAAAAGTATTTTTGCCACCAGAAAAAGAGAATTATTAAAATAATTCCAGTGGTTATCAGTAACAACCAAGTTGTAATTTTCAACCAAGTTGGGGTAACAATCTCTGCTACCTGTTCTTCGGGCATATATTCCACATTTCTCTTATAGCAATAGTATAGAGGTTATGGTTATGAAAGGTCAAATAAATAGTTTACGATTTTTTACGTACTGCTCTATCGATTGGAGCAAA
Source organism: bacterium (assembly GCA_023261595.1). Classification (GTDB taxonomy): domain Bacteria; phylum Patescibacteriota; class Saccharimonadia; order CAILAD01; family BJGX01; genus JAHFOQ01. The sequence continues at coordinate 3,281 of JAHFOQ010000007.1, forward strand.
CAATTTTGCAAAGGCAGGACCTTCGAGAGTTTCTTTTTCAATGAGAGTCTTAGCGATAAGATCAAGTTTTTTGCGATTCTTGCGAATAGTATCTTCGGCTTTCTTGCTTGCTTCATTAATAAGCTTAGCAACTTCGCCGTCAATTACTGCAGCCATTTCTTCTGAATAGTTTCTGCCTTCACCCATACTCCGCCCTAAGAAAACCGATCCGTCTCCATCACCAAAGAAACGGTTTTTAAGTTTTTCGCTCATACCATATTCTGTAACCATTCGTTTTGCCAATTCGTTTGCATGTTTAAGGTCGCTTTCAGCACCAGTAGTAATATTTTCTTCTCCAAAAACGAGTTTTTCTGCACTACGTCCACCAAGGCTCATGGCAAGATCATCTTTAAAGTCAGCTATTGAATGTAAATGTTTATCTTCTTCTGGCAGACTCCACGTTACCCCGCCAGCCATACCGCGGCTCACAATAGATACTTTATGTACAGGATGACATTTTGGCAATAAGTGGCTGAGTAATGCGTGGCCTGCTTCATGATAAGCAGTCAATTTCTTTTCTTCATCATTAAGAATATGGCTTTTACGTTCTGGGCCAAGCGCAATCTTTTCTACAGCTTCATGGAAATCAGCTTGAACAAGTTTTTTACGATTTGAACGAGCTGCAAAAATAGCTGCTTCATTAGCAATATTAGCTAGGTCTGCACCAGACACACCTGGTGTTTTACGGGCAATTTCACCTAGTTTAACTGAATTATCGAGCGGTTTATTCTTGGTATGTACTTCTAGTATTTGTTCTCGAGCTTTCATGTCGGGAGCATCGAGAGTAATACGTCGATCGAATCGACCGGGACGAAGTAACGCTGGGTCAAGAACATCTGGTCGGTTAGTAGCTGCCATTACAATCACATTTGTACCTTGTTCGAAACCATCCATTTCTACTAAGATTTGGTTTAGGGTTTGTTCGCGCTCATCATGACCACCACCAAGGCCAGCACCACGCTGACGACCTACTGCATCAATCTCATCAATAAATATAATACATGGAGCATTCTTTTTTGCTTTCCCGAACAGGTCGCGCACACGGCTTGCACCAACCCCAACAAACATTTCTACAAACTCAGAACCAGAAATAGAAAAGAATGGAACATCGGCTTCGCCTGCTACTGCTCGAGCCAGAAGTGTTTTACCGGTGCCAGGAGATCCAAATAGCAACACACCTTTTGGAATCTTTGCTCCTAGTGCTTCGAATTTAGCAGGGTACTTTAGGAACTCAACGATTTCTTCTAGTTCAGTTTTAGCTTCGATTGCACCTGCAACATCGCTAAACTTAACTTTTTCTTTTTCTAAACCAAATACGCGGGCTTTACTTTTACCAAAGCTCATAGCTTGGTTATTGCTTCCCTGTGCTTGACGCATAATAAAGTAAAAGAACCCGATAATAAGTGCAATAGGTAAGACGGTTAGGAGAAAATCGAATATTTTTGTAAGACCAGTTTCGGTGTTTTTCGCCTCAACCTTTATCTTTGTATAATCGATACCATAATCTTTAAGAGTTGTATTTGATTCTTTTAGGCTTTCTTCTTTCGTGCCATCTTTTAATGTAATGGTAAGGTTATCACCTGAGACATCTATTTTATCAATCTGGCCAGCATTTGCCTGTTCGATCATCTTACTAATACTAACTTGTGCAGTTTTTGGTTCACTAAAATTTGCATAAGCAAGTAACCCGCCTAGAATAACGAGCGCAGCTACAATATAAAAAACTTGTCGTGGTATTTTCTTCATCATAATTAGTTCTTCTTACAAACTATCTTTACACCAGAAGGTGAATCTACTATGTGGTTCCGGCTCGCTGCTATAAATGGAATCCACACTACTTCATTCTGATTGTTTACCAGAATTGGCCAGTGTGAACGGAGTTCTCGCGGAATCTTTTTGTCTACAAAAATATCCTGTAATTTTTTACTGCCATTGAGGCCGATCGGGGCAATTCTATCACCACTTTGGCGTGAACGCACATAGTATTTATCTGATTTTAAAATGACAGAATCAGCCCCCTGTACTGCAGAGTCAGTCATTTCAATATGAAAATGTTTATTTTGATAGGGGCTAGAATCGGTAAGCAATCGGGCAGTTTCTTCAGGAGAAAGTGGAGTTTCGGCGGTATGATATGCGATTCCTACGGTATCATATCCTACAGATAGTTGCAACCCAGATTTTAGGTTTTTACTACTCCCACTCTGACCATTTTGCCAGAATTTTACAGCTTCTTTTAAATTACTCTGGCTCAAACCTACGCCCGGCATTAATCGTTTTGCCAAAAGAGCAACGACATTTATGGCAACTGTGTCGGGTAAGTTGCGAAATCCAGTTTTTGCCATTTCCACACTTTCTGTAGTCGAATGAATCGAAAGTTCAGCAATAAGATTACTAAGTTGGGAAAAAATCTTTTCATTTAAGTCTTCTAAATGGTTTAGAACAGTATGAAAAGAATGGCGAAAATTTCGATACATTGTACTTCCAAGTGGTAGGAGCTCTTGGCGAACATAGTTTCTACTAAAGCCAACATCTGAATTACTCTCATCGACTACAAAAGGCAGGTCATGTAAGTTTGCATACGTAATAATCTCTGCCTTACTAAAAGGTAGTAATGGACGTACGATACTTCCACGTTTTGCTTTCAGGGCAGTAATTCCATCTCTTTCGGCGCCACGAATTGAATTAAATACGGCCGTTTCAATTCGATCATCACCATGATGAGCAGTAACGATAACATCATAGTTAAGATCATTGCGTAATCTTTCGAGAAACGCATAGCGGGCAGCTCTCCACGCCGCTTCGGTTTGTGTCGTTCCCTCTTCGAGTTTTTCCAAATAAAACGGCATATTAAACGATTCAGCTAAACCCCCAACAAACTGAGCATCTCGTGCGCTTGTATGGCGAACATTATGATCTAGATGTGCAACCGTCATTTGCCAGCCATAAAAGTTTTGCAGTTCATGCAACATATTCAAAAGAGAAACAGAGTCAACTCCACCAGAAACAGCCACCACAATTTTGGACTGCGGGGGTAAAAGTTCAGTTTTCTGCAAATGGTCGTGTAGTCGCGTACTTAGCATTAGTTCTATTATACCTATTTTTATCATATATATAAGAAAGATCTGATAAATCTATAGGCTCAAGCAAAAGGCCCGACACTAGTCGGGCTCTTTGCTTGGTAGCGGGGGCAGGATTCGAACCTGCGACCTCCGGGTTATGAGCCCGACGAGCTGCCACTGCTCTACCCCGCGACAAAATCTAATAATTACTACAAATACAATAAGAAAAGGTACTGAGTACTTGGAAATTATAGCCTAAAGATGGTTAAATTTCAAGACCCTAACAAGAATTCGCGCCATTGTTGCCAATGGGGTTTTTCAGCTTCTATTTCTTCTTTTGTCTTCAATTCAACCTGTTGAGCTGGCTGAACTGAAGCAGAAGCAACATCGGTCTTCTGTACAATAACAACTTGTTCACCGGGTTTTTGCATACCAAGCTTATCTCGAGCTACTTTCTCTTTATAGTCAGCTGTCTGATAATAGGTTACTTTATAACCCAATTCTTCTATTTGAGACTGAAGTTGAGTAATCTGATTATCAAGCTCATCAGTTTTAGCTCGTAAATTATAGTTCTTTCCGGTCTCGTTCGTTAAAACTGCAAACATATAAATAATAATTGCTAGACCGATCCAAAATGCTAAACGAGTAAAATCAAATAGCTTACGCATACAATTATTTTAGCATATCTGGCAAAATATTAACCCGCTAGTGAATAACAGAATCTACTGTTGCAGCACTTGCATATAGAACAAACGCCATACCGGCTAATGCGATGCATAAAATAGCCACTAGAATAATAGGGTCAAAATATTTCTTTTTCTTTTTAGTTAGTGCTGTTTTATTTGTTCTGCTTTTTGCGGTAGCCATTATTTGTTCCTTTTTACTATTACCCTTATGGTAACGAATTATTGCAGATTATTCAAGTTTTCAAATTGTACGTTGTTTAACCAAACTAAAAAGACCACATTGTGGTCTTTTTAGTTTGGTGGCTGGAGCTGGAATTGAACCAGCGACCTCAGGCTTATGAGTCCCGCGCTCTAACCAACTGAGCTACCCAGCCAAGAATTTTTTGTTTTATTGAACCGCTTTATTTTAACAGGAACTAATCATATAGTAAATATTTTTCTACAGCTCTATACGCAAATGTTTTTGCAATTGAATCGGTTGTTCGGTATGTTTTTTTCGTGTCAATGAACGTTCTAAGTGTGACTGTTCACCTACCACTTGTGTTCCACTAAAGAGCTTTATGTCTAAATTGTCTTTATAGACTAGCTCGAGCCAACTTAACTGGTTCTTTGCAATATATGTCTTCGGAAGACCAAATTTTGCCTTGGTGGCCATAATCATTTTTGTTCCACACCCGCTATTAGCATAAAATCCATGTTCAATTTTAGTAAGTTCGGGTCGATGCGTATGACCCGTAATAACCCCTAGATTACCTTTGTGTATTTGCATTTTAGCTTCATCACGCGACGGATCATTATGATGAATCCCCGAACCTTGTCCTGGTATACCCTTGGCTCGTTTAAGAATATTTTGCAAAATTAAACCAACCACCAAAACAATAAATGCAACATTAATAAATACTGCAATTTCAGTTAGGATAATAATCTCGAGAATATGTCTTGCATCAAAACCTGATACACGATATATTCCTAGACCAATAATAATTCGCCCAATGAGAGTAATAAGAATTGGTATTAATAACCACCAACTACGATTTAATATCTCTCTATACATTACCCTACTTGCAACAAATTTTGGAAACTGGTGCGGTTCGGCCAAATGATCAATCCCTGCCAATAATTTTCCTTGGCTTTCTTTTACAAGTGGTAATGCTTGCTGTACAAGATATTGACCAAATGGTTTGTCATAAGGATCGCGAGGATCTTCGAAAGAATTGTCTGGATCAAATCTGTGGCCATGTTCAAAATATATACTACCTTGGGGTGATGTAAGTTCAAGTGTAAAACAAAGTTGAGCAGATAAATATTTTTGCACATCTTTTTGACTCGACTTATCCCAGCCCAATTTACCATCGTGGTTACCAATTACAAAAAATACTTGGTGATTTGGTAGTTTCGCAAAATCTGCGATTGTATTGGTAAAATCGGGATGAGCCTTGAGCGCTTTAGCTATACTTGGGCGCTCACCAGCCCACATTTCTATAATGTCACCATTTAACACGATAATGCCGTGTTCGTTTTTACTACCCTCTTTTATAGCTTTGGTCAACTCTCGTTCAACTGTTTTACTTGCAGATGTTGTATTGGCAGCTAAATGCAAATCTGAGGCAACCAATACCCAAGTATCACGGCTGAGTTGAGTTCGTAGCCTGTTTGTGACGGTTCTTATTCCCATTTAAATACTTTAATCGCCACAATAAACATTATTATTCCCCAAACAATCAGACCGAGAATATCCATCCTCACTTGCCATAACGAATAGCCAAGAGTTGAAACTGAACGCATGGCATCTGCCAAGTATGTAAGTGGTAGAAATCCGGTAAGACGCTGTAACCATTCTGGTAGGTTGTCGCGCGGGATAAACGTACCAGAAAGGAATAACATTGGAAACGTTATTAAGTTGGCAATAGGAGCTGCTTGATTCTCGTCTTTGGCCCAGCCAGCTACAGCAAATCCAAACATTAAGAATACGATTATTCCTAAGAATGCCAAGATAAACATATTCAATATACTTCCTACTACCTGCACTTTAAACACCAAGATACTAAGTGCCAGCAATAATGCTACCTGCAAGAAGGCAATGATAAATCGAGCCACCGATTGCCCAAAGATAAAACTAATTGGGTGCGTTGGAGTAACAAATAGTCGACGAAGAGCCCCGGTAGATTTAAAGCTAACGAAGGCAAAGGCAATACTAAATATCCCTAGCTGCATTATTGAAAGTGCTAATATTCCTGGCACAAGGTAGTCGAGATAGCTAAGATTATGGGTACTTATTCCTTGTGAGTTAACGCTATATACTACTGGCGTACGTGTGATTTCGTTATTAAAGCTACTGACAATTTGTCCAATGACTAAACTTGCTGCCTGACCTACCTGTGGCTGACCTTTATTGTAATAAGTAGTAATCTCGGCAGCTTGTAACTTTTGAGTAGTTGGGTCAATTGAGCCAAATTGAGACGGTATAACAATTATAAGGTCTGTCTTGCCTTTGTCTAGCAAGTCTTTGGCATTATCAATATTATTTTGCGAAGCATTAAATACGTTTTTATTATCTTCTAGTGCCTTAGTAAATTGCCCGGCCAATTCTGTATTACTATTGTTTACAATTGTTAGTTTAAAGTTACTCTGCTTGGTTGTGTTAAATGCACCAAAGATAAGAATAAACATAACTGGAATAAATAATGTAAAGAACACCGCTGTTCGATTACGAAAATACATCTTTACGCTAGCTACAGTTAGCGTTTTATATGCGAGCCAACGTTTTTGATGGCGAGGATGTTTCTTATCCATATTAATCCCTTATTGCCTTACCAGTAAGATCGATAAAAACATCTTCTAAATTGGCCTTGTTGGTTGGCATTTTCTTTTTAAATCCTCGCTTCAACAGCTCATCAATAAGGTTCTGTGGGGTATCAAGGGCAATAATTTTTCCATTATCCATAATGGCAATCCTATCGCAAAGTAACTCGGCCTCATCCATATAATGTGTGGTAAGAATAATAGTTTTACCCTTAGCCTTAATCTGCTGTACAAGCTCCCATAAATTACGACGAGCTTGCGGATCGAGACCAGTAGTTGGTTCGTCTAAGAATAATACCGTAGGGTCATTAACAAGAGCGGCAGCTATGCTAAAACGCTGTTTTTGTCCGCCAGAGAGTTCCTTTACTTGTGCTTTAGCTTTCTTGCTAAGCCCCACTTCTTTTAGAAGATCTCGAGGATCCCGACGAGTACTATATAAATCACGAAAAACCTTTAATAGCTCAGTAAGGCTAAGGTGTTCAAAAAAAGCACTACTTTGCAATTGCACGCCAATAATCTCTTTCACATCATCTGGGTTCTGGCGCACATCAATACCGTCAATTTTAATACTTCCGCTCGTTACTTCGCGCAGGCCTTCCATCATCTCGAGCGTGGTAGTTTTACCAGCACCATTAGGGCCAAGAATACCAAAAACTTCACCTTCTTCTACCGAAAAATTTATTCCCCGTACGGCTTTTACTTTGCCGTATTCTTTTTTTAGATTTTTTACCTGGATAATCATTCCTTCTACTCTATCAATTTTTTCAGTAAAGAAAAAGCCCTTCGGAATAACCGAAAGGCATATTGTTTACCTAAGTAGGAGTTTGGTTGGATAATCCGGATGCTCCAAGGCCCATCCTTTACCCTTCCCGAGTGCGTCATCAATCACCATTGGCCGGCGTTCGGCACAGTGTGGACATTCGTCGGCCTTATACTGAACCATATCGATATCAATCAGTGGATCAAACCGAGGCACTCCGAGACTCTCGGCTGTTGCGCCACCTCGACTCACCAAGCAAGCAACACCAATTACTTCACCGCCTGCCAAGCGTACGCATTCGATAACTCCGGCAGTACTTACGCCAGAATTCAGAACATCTTCTACCACTAAAACTTTCTTGCCTGCACATAGCGAAGCAAAACCCGTACGTGAGATTCTAAAGACTTCTTTGTCCTCGTCGTCTTTTTCTTTCTCGGCAAAGATATGCATAACTTGTTCAGGATAACTTACGCGTACTTGTGAATTATTGGCGAAAGCATCAATTCGCTCGTTAATTGCTAAAGCCGTCATAAGCCCAAAGCTAATCCCGCCTACAGCTGGGTCAGCTACAACATCCGGAACTATTCCAGAAACCCGCAAGCCCACTGGTGCGTATGGACCAGCAAGTTTCCGCCCAATATTATACAAAGCCCATGGCTGATACAGAATTGGGTCGACGTTGATGTACGCTGGCCCGTGCATATGAGATTTGTATACAAAATGCTCATCTTCAAACACTCGACAACCATAGTTGGTTACAATTTCGAACTTATCACTGCCCATTTTGTGTCCTTTCAGACCGTGGTGGTAATCTCGAGACCGAGATGTGAACGGATAGCGTTGTGCATTTGTATACCTACCTTGCGGGCAGACATATCAAACATTTCATCGCTAAACTCATCATCATCCATATAGGCAAAAAGTACTGAGCGTGAATTATTAATACTCATACCTTTACCTTGAGTATTTTGGCCTGCATCCAAAGTGGGCTCCATTTTGCCACCCTGTGCACCAATACCTGGCAGCAAGAGTGCCATCAGCCCAGCAACCTTGCGAACCTCCGCAAGTTCGTTGGGCGAAGTAGCTCCTACGACCATCAGGCAATTTCTATTGTAATTCCAGCTTTGCACAACACGATGAGCAACAAAAAGATAGAGTGGCATCCTTGCTTCCACTAAATCGAAAATGACAGTATCTTCTGAAAAACCTTCTTCACGCCGTAACTCGCTCGGCGTACTATAAAGCTTTCCCGTAATACGGTGTAGAACTGGTTCACACATTACATCTTGGATCTCGCCAGCGCCAGGGTTGCTCGTGCGACACAGCACAATCACACCCTTGTTGGCCTGATCAAGAAATGGCTTCATAGCTTCCATGCCCATATAGTTATGGATAGTTACCGCATCGGCACCATAAATTTCTACCTCGTCTACATAGCCATCATTAGTATTACCAATGTCGCCATATTTCGCATCGAGAATTACCGGAATATCTGGTGCTACTTCATTGATATAAGCAATGGTTTTACGTAATACTTCTTTACCTGTCGGCCCTTTGTAGAACGCCAAGTTAGGTTTATAGGCACCTGCAAAATCTTTTGTAGCATCGATGATACGCTTATTAAACTCTAGTTGGGCACCAAATATACCAAGCTCATCAACTAAGTGTTTCGGTAGTTTCTTTACGTCACTATCCAAACCAACACAAACAAAATTACCTTTCTCTTGCTGTGCTTGCAACAATTGCATAAAGTTACGGCTCATTGCTAACCTCTTTCATTTGTTGGGAAGGTACTCGAATAATCTTGCCGTATTTTGCATGAATTTTCAAGCATAAGAAAAAACCTGTACTCATATTGAGTACAGGAAATTATATTATCTGGCTACATGCCAATAGATAGTTTCGCCATTACGTAATGGCATTGGTCGGGGTAACTCATCGTTGCCTTCGTTATATTCAACTACAAATGGATGATTATTCTTAACGAGTGTAATAGTATCGTAATTACGCTCCATACCATAAAAATCTGCACCGCGATGAGAAACAAATTCCTCGAGCGTATCGAGTGCATCATGTTGTTCGAACATATGCGCAAGCAAAGGTAAAAGTATTGGTGCAGTAAAAGCTCCGGCAGCACAACTGCAGGCTTCTTTTTTGTGGAGCGCATGTGGTGCACTATCCGAGCCAAAAAAGAAGTTATCAGAATGCAACAAGTACCACCAAAGACTGCTTTGATCACTGCTCGTCTTAACTACTGGCTTACAAAAGTAATGTGGCTTTAGTTCTTCACCAAGCAAATCATCTAATGTAAGGTACAAATGATGGGCAGTAACTGTTGCTGCGAGCCGGTCGGAATGAGAAGCCACAAATTGAGCCATTCTTTCTGTAGAAACATGTTCTATTACGATCCTCTGCAAACGAGGAGCCCAACCCAATAATGCATTAATGAAAGGAATTACATATGGTTCACGCTCTAATACGGGCTGCAATGGATGTTCTGCATGAATACAGAGAACCATATCGTGATCAGCCATAGCATCAAATACCAGATTTTCCGCCATTTCTTTAAGACGACCAAGGTCTACTCCATCTTGCGAGTTAGTAGTAACACCTGTAGGATAAAGCTTTACTGCCTTTACGCCAGCTTCGGCAGCTTCGTGAATCATTCTGGCGGTAGTATTCATTGTAAGCTTAATAGTCATTATCGGCTTAAATTTTCCCCACTTCTCTGTAGCACGGAGTATTTCTTGTTTATAATAACCAGCATCAAGCCCTGAAAGAATTGGCGGATCAGTATTTGGCATAATCAGTGCTCTACCAAAAACCTGCGCTGACGCAGCAACTACTCTTTCGAGCATTCTGCCCTGTCGTAAATGCAAATGCCAGTCGTCTGGCCGGGTAATCGTTAGTGAGTCGTTCATGCCAGCTCCTCTTGTAAGCTTGCTAGATCTTCGCGAATTGTGTTGATTAACCGAGGTCCTTTTTGAGCATATGCCGTACCAATTTGAACACCTACACAGCCAATTTGGTAACTTTCCCAAACATCTCGTGCAGTTGATATACCGCCTACTCGGATAACTGCAATTGACTCTGGTAACAATTGTCTAAATTGATATGCATTACTTAGGCTAATCGGATTAAGCGCTCGTCCACTGATACCACCAAACCAACCAGCTTGATCGGTCTGGATTCGTGATCGTCCCCAGTTATCGAAGCCAATTCCGTTCGGGAATGTATTGCATGTAGCAACGTAATGAACCAAGCCACTCTCGATAATTACCGCAGCAATTTCTTTGAGTAAACCAGGGTCACTGTAGGGTGAAAGTTTTACACCAATTGTTGTAAGCTGCCCAATATTATTAAGTTGACGTATCTCCTCAAAAATTTCAGCCATATATTCTGGATCAAAACTCGCAATCTTGTGCTGACTTCCGTCATCACGAACATTTGGACAACCGAGATTAATTTCGATACCACTACCCCAGCAAGCAAGCTTGCGAATAAGATAATGATAATCTTCAGACGAGAATCCGGCGACGCTCACAATAATAGGTGTTGTCAGGTCTACTAATGGCCCGTGCAAACCATCAATGTATTGAGCAGATTCAACACCACCGTTTGGCATTCCCCAGCTATTTAAGCCATATAGACTATTCTCTAATTCCTCACATGTACCAGTATTGCCTGAGCGTTGTAAAGGAGTAATGGAGCCGATTACTACAGCATCAAATGGTCGAGAAATTTCAACTATCGGGTTTACTTCGAAAGTTTTGCACATACCAGCAGCATTCATTATGAGTGGATAGTCAAAACTTAAATGGCCAACTTTAATTTGATCCATTTGATGTACCTTTCACTTGTTGGGAAGGTGCTCGAATAATCTTGCCGTATTTTGCAGGTTTTTACAAGCATAACAAAGTTAGATTTGCCATTTGTCTATCTGGTTCTTACAATAAGAATATGAATGGTGAAAAATCCAATAGAATACAGCGCTTTGCACCAGCCCGTTTAGCTAGTCCGGCCGATTACGAGTCGGTAGTTATCGATTCACCAAAACCACCTGCAGATCAAGTTACCGAACGGCATATAGAAGAAAGTTTAGCGGCTAAGAAAACCTATGAGCTTCAACAAAAAATTAATGCAACTAAAGGCAATATACCCCGATATTCAGCAGTGACCGATAAAGGATCAATCGGTCATACAGCTCGCTTACAGCTAGAGATAGAGAAAAAACGGCTACATACGCAAAAATAAAAAAGACCCTATCTGGGTCTTTTTTTAATAAATTCTGGTGGGCCCGGCTGGACTTGAACCAGCGACCAATTGATTATGAGTCAACTGCTCTAACCAGCTGAGCTACGGGCCCTCTTACACCCGATAATAATACCCGAAAAATCCCTTATAAGCAAAAGCGCTCCAAATCGGAGCACTTTTACAATAGTTCTAAAGAAATTTACTCTTTGTTGGTTTTCTTAAGAATTGGTAGACCGGTACGTGTATTTTCTACTACTTCGTAACCTTCTGGTAATGCATCGATAGCACCATCTTTAACTTCACGTGCAAAAAAGTAAATTGTTTGCAAGCGTCCACCTTTGAGAGTAACTTCTCTCTGGTGAAGAAAATATTTTTGATCTCTCGAATTAGTGTGTTCGTAAGTCATTGAACTCCTCCTCATTAATTTTTACTTATGTTCTTAAGATTACGAAACCTGTAAGGTGATGTCAATAGGCAAGTTCGAAATTTTTTCCAAGCTAACCCGTCGAAACCCGTTGCTAAGCATGAGTGATATGGTTAGAATAGAGTAAGTAAAACGCTTGTAATACAAAGGAGTTAAATAGTTATGGAATCTCAACCAGGACGTCCGGCCGGTATACCACCAAGTATGCGTCATACTGCTCGGCCCCACACAACCGCTCGCCCTCAGGCAGCACCACCACTTCATAGAGCCCCAGGTCCACCGCCGCCACCAAAGAAATCTAAAGTTCCATTTATTATTGGTATTGGTGCACTCGTCGCTATTGCAGTTGTTGTAGTAGGTATTGCCCTCTCTATGTTATGGCGCACCGTAAGTGTTAATAGTGCGGTAAATTCAAAAGACTATCAGGCAGTGTTTTTAAGTAACAATATGGTCTACTTTGGAAAAATTTCCAATATCAACGATGAATATATAAAAATGACTAATATTTTTTATCTTCAAGTTCAGAATCAACAAAATGGTCAGGCGCAAAGTAGCACTACTCAACCACAACTTTCTCTTACAAAGCTAGGTAATGAACTTCATGGACCAGAAGACAGTATGTATATTAATAAAAAAGAAGTGTTATTTTGGGAAAATCTAAAACCTGACGGTAAGGTTACACAAGCTATAATTGATTACCAAAATAAGAATGGTAAATAATAAGAAGTACAATTTTTATTATTAAAATGCTTGACATGTTCGTATGCTGTTCGTTATTATGTTAGTAAGTAATATTTCGGAGGGTCATTCATGAAACAAGCACTTACTAAGAAGCAAAGAAAAACACTCGATTACATAACCACCTTTATTGAACAAAAAGGTTATTCACCGAGCTATAGAGAAATTGCCAACGGCCTTAAACTAAATTCAGTTGCAACAGTTGCACAGCATATCGATACACTTGTAGCAAAAGGATTATTGCAAAAAGGTAATAACTCCGCTCGCTCACTTATTCCAGTAGAAGAAGTACAAGAACAGGTTAATAAGCCGGGTGTTGGATTGCCTATACTTGGACTTATTGCAGCTGGTACACCAATCGAAACCATGACAGGTCATGCAGAAACCCTAGAAGTCCCACCATTTATGGTTGGTTCTAAAAATTCATATGTCTTGCAAGTAAAGGGTGAAAGTATGATAGAAGATGGTATTCATGATGGTGATTATGTTGTTGTGCAAGAAAAAGACGTAGCCAGCAATGGTGATGTGGTTGTTGCCTTAGTAAATAACTCAGAAGCTACACTAAAACGATATTATAAAGAAGCACGACGTATCCGTTTGCAGCCCGCTAACTCAAGCATGGAACCTATCTACGTAGAGCCTGGTACACCCCTTAAAATTCAAGGTGTTGTTATCGGTCTTATTCGTAAGTACTAAGCGCACTCTTTGATTTACTCTAAATAAAGCGACCAGTTAATCAGTACTTCAAATAAATAGATGTTTATGGCTAAACCTATGAGTGAGCCAAGTAAATACATAATTGCGCTAAGTGGAGCTGAGCGAATACTTAATATAAAGTTTGCAAACCAATCATTCCAAAGTGGCACTAAAAAACGAAGGCTAATTATACCAAGCACTATCATGGCAGCAATTATACCAAGTGCGTAGGCCGAACCTTTTAGTCGCTTCTTGCTTTCACCTCTATTTACATACTCTTCTTCTACTACGACTTCGTTCTGTGCTTCTGTGGCAAGGCTATAAATTGCATAGATTACTGAATATGCAATTAACCCTATACATACCCAAAATATTACGAGAATAGCGATATTTAATACGGGTGAAGACGTCCAGTTTTGAAGTTGAGAAATTATACTATCTTGAACATCACTTTTTGCAAGTAAAGTATTAGAAGTAACTTGCAGCAAGATTAGATTAATATTAATAACAATCAACAGGCCAACGGCAATGCCAAAGGTCCAAGCAACCCGCTTTATACTCGGGTTTAAAATTGTTTTTATATCTGTAGAATTTATGCTCATTTTTTGTATTTATACTTTATCTATTGAGGATTAACCTTATTATCAACGGTTAAGCTAACGGTGGTTTTCTTACCACTTGTTGCACTTTGATCACTGCCAATAATAACTACAAGTCTAGATTCACCTTTTGTGTATGATTGTGCTACGTTTGCATTAAATGCTATGTCATTATCTTCTTTTACCCAGCCTTTGCCTGGAAGTTGACTTTGGTAGTAATCAGCTACCGTTTGCGAACTGTCATTAGTAGCAAGAGTTACGTTGTAGCCATCTTTTGTTTTTAGTGCTAGTACTACATCTGATGGTTTGTAGATAGGTATGTCACTTGGGAATCCATCTGGAACTTTTGCATTGCCGACGCTCAACGATTCACCGTCTTTTCCTGTAACATTTACACTGCCGTTATTTACACTAACACCGTTATCCTTTAAGGCTTTATTAAAGGCAAACATTACTACAAATAAGATAGTTAGTCCCAGTAAAATTTCGATAATAGCAATAATAAGAGCAGCTATTGCCATTCCCTTGCCACCTTCGTTATTCTTTTTGGTTTGTACTATAGCAACTATAGCCAAAATAAGACCAATAATGCTAAGTCCAGGAATAAATATACCAACCAATACAAGAATTAAAGCTGCAACTGCCATACCGTTATTCTTTTTAGTTGATTGAGATGTATTTGTTTGATTTGTGTTAGATACTTCAGGTGCAGGCGTAACTGGCGCTGCTTGATTAGTTTCTGTAGCAGGTTTCTTAGGTGTCTTCTTTACGTCCATTATAATGGTCCTTATTATTTAATTGTTTTCTCTATGGTAATCTCAAAAAGTCAGCAAATCAAGCTTATTACTTGTGCTTACTACCGATAGCCGTAACTATCGCTGAAACAACATGTTTATCAAAAACACTTGGAATTATGTTCTTGGCTGATGGTTTTGTTACACAATCGGCCAATGCTTGAGCAGTAGTAATTTTAATAGTTTCATTCATAGAATTTTGTTGAGATGCAATAAGGCCCTTAAATAAACCCGGAAAAACTAAGACGTTATTTATTTGATTAGGAAAATCCGAACGCCCGGTAGCAACAACTGCCGCTCCTGCACCCAGTGCATCCTCAGGCATTATTTCTGGTACCGGATTTGCTAGTGCGAAGACTATTGGGTCACTATTCATTTTTTTTATTTCGCCCGGTGATATATTGCCTCCGGTTGTAAGCCCAATTACAACATCTGCATTCACAATTGCATCTTCTAATGAACCTTTTGTGTTTTTACTATTCGTAATATTCGCGAGTTCGGTCTTATATATATCGAGATTATCTCGACCTTTATAAATAATTCCTTTGCTATCTACTGCAATAATTTCACCTACACCGTAAGTAACTAAAAGTTTTGTTACTGCATTTCCTGCTGCACCGGCACCAAAAATAACAATTTTTATCTTGTTTGCCTGCTTATTCACTACCTTTAGTGCATTAATAAGACCAGCCAAAACAGCAATTGCGGTAGCATGCTGATCGTCGTGAACAACAGGAATGGTTAATTTAGACTGTAAGCTTTTTTCAATTTCAAAACAAGCAGGAGCAGCAATGTCTTCTAGGTTTATTGCTGCGAAAACTGGGGCAATATTAATAATTGTATTAATTATTTCATCTGTGTTTTGGCTACGCAGCACAATCGGAAAAGCATTGAGATTAGCTAGTTCAGAAAATAGCATTGCCTTACCTTCCATTACTGGTAAGGCAGCCTCTGGTCCAACATTGCCAAGCCCCAGTACGGCCGAACCGTCAGAAATTACTGCAACAGTATTACCCGCTATTGTATAGTCTTTTACTTCTTTTGGATGCTTTGCAAGATAAGAACTAACTGCACCAACACCCGGTGTGTAATAGGTAGAGAGTTGTTCAGTGGTAGTAAGTCGTGTGGTGCTGGTTATCTGTATTTTGCCAGAGAGTTTTTTATGTTCTTCGAGTGCTTTTTGGGAATATTGATTGTTGTTCATTCTTAGTATTGTATCAAATCAGATAACAATAAAACTAATGTTGTTCTAATGAAATGGCAGGTTTTAGATTTTTCCGAAAATCCATCTCTCTTACCTTCCAGGCCAAAACAACAAATACTAAAATAAGAAGAATTAAAACCAACAATCGAAATTTATTCATCTCTAAAAGTATACCAGCTTCATAACAATTATCCCCGGCCTAATGACCGGGGATAATACTTAATAGCAGTTAAGGATACTACTTGTTTGGTGCACCAACGTATTTTGCCGAACCAAAACCAAGCATTAAGTAACCAATGAAGCTAAATAACCATAACCCAAAGATACCAAATGCCGTACTCTTACCGAAAGCTTTTGCCATGTCTAATGCAATAATAATATATACAACTAGATTAACGAACGGAATGAAGAACAATAATATCCACCAAATTGGTCGATTAATTATCTCTAACATTACAATTATATTATAGATTGGAATAATCGCAGCCCAGCCTGGTTTTCCAGCCTTTGCAAACGTTTTCCACATACCAGCAATTGCTAATGCAGCAAGTATTAGAATAAGTATCCAATATATTGCAAGCACCATACCCATAGCACCACTGTCGACCGTAGTAGTTGTTGTTGAATAGTCTGTCATTATTTCTCCTAATTATTTAATTCTTATGCTTAGGAGTAATTGTATTGAGTACAAACCAAAAAAGCAAGTAGACTCAAGCTATATCATTGCAATTTTTTGTTTTATTTAACTACTTGCCGACAAACCGACTCTACACTCGTAACACAACTATGAATAAAAAGAATGATCGTATCTCCCAAGAATACCGAAAGTGCTATGCCTAAAACTCCAAAGATTATTCCAAGAATTACTACAAAAATATCTTCAAGTAATAAACCAAGTGAAAGAACCACCACACCAAGTGCCGGCAATGTATCGAGGCCTGAAAAAGGTGGTGAAAGAAATGCTCCTAACGTAAATATAAATATAATTCCGGCCGACACTGAAACAAACGCTTTTTTTTGGATTGTTTCTGCCAAGCGTGGTTTTGAATGTCTTTCAAACCATTGTACTATTCGGGTAATTCGATTAACTGTCTTTGGATGAGTTAAAGATTTTAATTTTGTTTTTTGTAATTTTTTCGGCAACCAGAATTTTTGAAAACCCAACATCATCTGAAAGCTCATGAGCATCACTATAATTTCAAAAACATGCGTTATTCCACCTGTTGGAATTGGTAACGCTGGAACGGCCATTAAAAGAATAAAGGTTATAGCAAAACTCTTTTCAGCAAAAACATCACGTAAACCACCGAGAGTTTTAGGTGTGTTGCCATTTAGCCAGTTTTCTAATTCGTGACTAAATACTTTAGTTTTAGTGTGTTGTGTCATTGTTTATTTATCCTATCAGATATATTAAAACTTAGCTAAGAAGTTTTCTTAAGTAAGCTAACGGTAAAAACCGTGCCTTTACCAAGTGCGCTCTTTACACCAATACCACCGCCATGCAGTTGAGCAATTTTGGCGGCAATAGAGAGACCGAGGCCATAACCACTACTTGAATTTTTTGTTCGGGAATCATCGGCTCGATAAAACCGTTCAAAAATATGTTCTAAGTCTTCTTTAGAAATTCCAGGCCCATTGTCACTAACCGAAAATTTCACATGATTTACTGAAGTGTTGTAAGCAATAGTTACATCTGTTCCTTTATTGCTATATTTTATCGCGTTGTCGAGTAAAATAACTATCAAATCAATAAGGCTTTCTTTTTCTGCAAGTACATATACTTTCTTTACATTATTAATTAAATGTATATTTTTTACTTGAGCAGGAGTTTTAACACGTGTAATTGCTTCTTTTACAATATTGGAGAGATTGGTTTTTTCCATTAATAGGTTTTTTCCGTTACTATCTGCTCGTGCTAATCGAAGAAGACCGTCAGAGAGGTTCCGTAATTTTATAACTTCTTCTAAGTTACTTTCTAATAATTCTCTTGCTTCAGAAGTTGGTATTTTTTTTGCCCTGAGTGCAATTTCTATTTCGGTTTGCATAGCAGCTAATGGCGTGCGTAGCTCATGGCTAGCATCGGCCGTAAATCTACTCTGTGCCTCTAGAGCATCTTCTATTGGTTTTACTGTTTGTCGAGCCAACAAGTAGCTAATAAGCCCACTGAGGGCTAAGATTATTGCATTAAAGTATATTAGTTCTAAGAGTAGGTTCTGTCGAGCATCTTGAATCTCTTCTTCAACCTGAATAGGATTAGGACCTCGTGGTATTACGATAGTGCTTCCAGGAGTGAGCTTAACATACTGACGGCGTAAACTACTTTCAACCTGATTCGCAGCAAGATTATACAAAACAATACTAAAGAACAGGCTAATTAGCATAATAATACTTAAGTATGCAATTGTTAATTTTATGGCAGGGCTAAGTTCTCGCCAAAACCGAACAAATCTATACATTTTTTACTACCCCGAATTTATATCCAAACCCACGCACTGTATGTATTAAATCTGGGCCAGAAAATGGTTTATCAATTTTATTACGCAAATATCCCATATAAACTTCTACAGTATTTGGCAATACATCAGCATCAAAATCCCACACATGGGCAATAATTGTGTCCTTACTCAGTACTCTATCCTGATTTCGTAAAAGATAGTACAGAAGGGCGTATTCTTTCGAAGAAAGATTAATAATTTTATTATTTCGTTTAACTTCATAACTTACTGTGTCTAAAGTAAGTGAGTCTGATTTTAATACCGTTCCAAGACTATCTTGCGGCCGACGCAACAAAGCTTTTATTCTTGCGAGCAGTTCTTCAAAAGCAAAAGGCTTAATTAAATAATCATCGGCACCTGAATTAAGCCCAGCAACTCGATCTTTTATTTGATCTTTGGCTGTCAACATAATGATTGGACAATGCAAATTATTCTGTCGAACTTGCCGACAAATTTCCATACCTTCCATTCCTGGTAACATTCTATCGAGAATTAGAAGATCATAATCTTCATTAAGTGCTGCGTGTAGTCCATCTTCTCCATCGTATTCAACGTCTACAGCATAAGATTCTTGCTCCAAACCACGCTTTAATGCATTGGCAATTTTATGTTCATCTTCAACAATAAGTATTCGCATAGCCAGTATTGTAACCTAGTTTACTGAGTTTTTCCTGAAACTTAGCTGTATTTATTGTACTCTTATTGAGTGGTAGTATCAGGCCTGCCAGTAAATGAGGGTGTTATTTTTAAGTTTTTTTCTTTGGTTTCGTTCTGAATACGTACAAAATAACTCACGGCTATTACTACTAATCCAACAACCAGTATGGCAAGTACAGCAGCAATTATATTTTTTCGATTTCTTTCATTCATAGTTATTCCTAATGACGTGAGGTGTTCTTTACCGAAGTTTTACTTGGTTTATTAAAAAACTCCAAGCCCTTTGCGGTTGATAATATTTCTTTCAATTCTTTTTGATGGGTTACTATATAACAAAAACTAGAAATTTTACGTGGCAGTGTAGCTTCTTGAGAAAATAACTTCATTAACTCTTTCGTATTTTCAAAGCCCGCTAATTTTATCATGTTATTAGTGCAATCTGCATATTGTACTGCTTCGGCAAAACCACGACCCATATCTTCCCCATAAGCGTTTGTTATATAAACTGCTCCTTCGTTATATTGCGACCCATTGGCGAAGTAATTTGTCTGAGCTACGGGCACGATTTGATGAAGTTCGAAACTTCGAATATCTTCTGGTAAAGTTTCATCAAAAGTAAATTTCCAATGGTTTGGATGCCAAGTGTTTGTTATGGGATAAAGTTTCGGGTTAGGGCTCACCTCACTTTTTACCCATTGATCAATTTCTAATGTACCCCAAGTATTATGCAGTTTCTTGTTTTCGTCCATGTATTTACCGGCTACATCAACTGTCATTGTGCCTGGTGGTGTTGCCCCGGTTTGAAAATAGAAGTTCTTATTAGTAGGACTATGGGAAGCAAACATTGTTAACTGCCTATTACCTATAAACTGGGCCATATACCAATCCCAACCCATTTGCATGGGTTTACCAATATTGTTTGCAGCTCGCAATACTGCAGAACGTGAGTTTCCACCCAAGAAACCCCATTGGTGATCAAACCAAAATGAACCCTTTCTCAGAGTTATTTTCCTTCCATTGTAGGTAATTGTACTTCCAGGCTTGAGAACAAGATTTGGTATCGAGTAATATAGTGTTCCCATTCCAGCCACACATGGCATACATCCATCATCTCCCTGAAATAAATATTCTCTCCCTTGTGTAAATTCTAAATCTACACCTAACTTAACTGCTTTAGCTTCTCCATTATCATTACCTTGAGCTCTTACTGTAATAGGAAAGAGTGATCCTTTTTTTAAGCTTTTAATATAATTTTTACCAATTGTGTATTCTAGTGGGTTGGCAGTAACATCAATCAACCCCGTTGTTCCTGCAATCACTGTCGGTTCGGCTTGATAGTGCCTTTCTCCAGCTTTTGAGATTCCTAACTGAATTTCTACAACCTGATTTTCAATATCACTTATACCAAAATTTTTAGCAATGCTTGGCGGCAGGAGCGAAACCCGAAAAAACATTAGCTCAATCCCATATTCATCTCCATTTTCATCCCACCCACTCCCAACAAAGAAATGCCATCCTACCTGGCTCTGTAATTGTGGGGCATGGTCTTGTGGAAATTTGAAGTTAGCTTGTGTAGGCATTAATTCATATCCTTGCGTTGCATTCTGACCTAAGAGCTTCATTGCAATTACATATGCTGCTTGTGGGTTCAAATCTCCAATAAGACTATGTAATAATTTATAGCGTTTAGTGTAATTAGGATTATGACTTTGTGGATGATCACTAAGCCAAGCAAGGTAATCTCGCATACGTTTACCAATTTCAGATGATGAATTTTTTATTGAGTTAATTTGGGTCAAAACATTAGCGTCTATTTCTTTTTCGTTGTATTCATCAAGCCAAAGTGCGGCTGCAATATTTCGTTTTGTGTTTTGGTCAATATTCATTGCTAATGAAAACCTTTCGTCGTTAGTAGTCGTAAGGTGGCTATGAGCGCAACTGTCCCCATACCAAAGAGCGCAATCAGCGCAAGGTTTTGTTGCAGTACGGTTGGGTTAGGAGTTACCTCTTTTATGACAATAGAAAATGCACTAGCAGAAAAAAGTATTATTGGTTCAAATAAAAATACTTTACTCGGTTTTGCTAAATAATCATGCGGTTTTGACCTCCACCAAAGATATAATCCAATAACCACAAAGAATGTAAAAGTAACGAAAAACCACCCGGTAAAGTTTCGAAATGGTTCACCAAAATATGCTCCGCCTTTTTGCCATGTCCATAAATGTTGAACAATTGACGAAGTAGGGTCAAAACTCATATCCCAAATTACCATAAATACTGCAGATAATGTTGCGATACCCAAGACCATCCAGCCGGTTATCTTTTTATATGAACCAAGTATAATGCGCGACAATATATAACAAGTATAGCCCATAGAAACATAACTAAAGGTAACGAGAGGTGGTACTCCACCAACGAGAAAACCATTTACGTTTGGGCTGGGATTATAATAATAATTACCAAATATTACTCCTGTATGAACTCCGAGGTATTCACCAAGAAATCCAATTGCCATAATTATAAGAAACATAATAGTTATATGTACCCAACCAAAGTATTTTCCCCCGTGAAGAAAAACAAAAGTAATTGGTAAAAGAAAAATAACGAGCGATAACAACGGATTTTTTATAAGATAAACATTTGTAACTGCAATAACTATGAGAATTGTCCAGCGCAGGATATCGAGACGTGAGATTTTTTTTAGCATAAAAGTTATGTTTAATTATAACCCCTGTTTATTGATTTTCAAATCAATAAACAGGTACTACTTAATTTGTTGCGCCGGAGAAATAGGTAATGGCTGGTTACAGGTTGAATTATTTGGACGACCAAGAAATCTATCTCCTAACCAATTAATTACTGCAGGCGCAATTACTGTTTGGAGTTGAATGTGGCCAACCTCATTAAGCCATAATGATGTTAAGTTAGAATTTGCAGCGCAAGCCTGCTGAATATATAGTGCAGTTGTATTTGGTAATACTACTTGATCATTTAAACTCTCTCCAATAAAAACTGGTTGATTAGGTTTGAGCACAGGCGCAGTCTGGGCTTTTGCTACTGCATTCCATTCTGGTACATTCACAATATTTGTATTAAAAAATTGTTGATGAAGGTCGGTTCGAATAATACCACTGATTGCAGCTGCGCCAATACATTTCTGTGCCAATTGCTGGTAATTATTTTGACCAGCAGTAGTTAAGATTGAGTTTGCATTCAAATTTTTGTAAACTGATGGCCAAGAAACAACTGCTTCAGGGCCAATTACCCAATCGATTGCGTGTCCGCTCTGTTCGTTAAAGAGTGGTAAAAGTTCAGCAGCAGGCGCGGTTGCGGCGGTTCCTACGAGCTGTAACTCTGGTGCGTAACCTTGAGCATTTTTACCAGTAAATAGTGCTGAATGGCCACCCTGAGAATGTCCCCACACAGTAAAAATATTACCTGCCTGTGCCGCTGGTATATTTTTTGCTGCTCGTACACTATTTATTACGTCATTCGATTCACTATTCCCTACTAAGTATTCTTCTATCCCTGGTGTGCCTAGGCCAGCATAGTCTGTTGCAGTAACTACCCAGCCACGTTGCATCATCAAACTGATCCAGTCGATATTTGCAACGGAATTGGCAGTACGGGATGGTGCACACTGCGACCCCATACCAATAGTTCCATGAGCCCATGCAACAACCGGACGTGGTGTTGTGGTTGAAACAGATGGAATAAACACAATTCCAGAAGAAAAGCTCGGGCTACCATCAGATCTTTGACTGCGATACAAAATTCTTTGAGCGCTTCCCCCAGGAACAGCCTGACCCAGAGGTTCACTGCGAACCACCTGGCCAAGCGGGCCGGTAGTACTTAAACCATGTGTATTATAAAAAGGTTCGAGATTCTTTTGGTATTGGTTAGCTTGATAAGACTGATAACCAAGAATCCCTATTAAAACAAAAAGTATAACAACAACAAGAATAAATATTACAAGAAAAACTCTATGATGGTGCCAAAAAGAAGAATGGATATTTTTTTTCTTTAACATGCTTTTGCTTATTATAAACCTATTTTTGTCTTATAAACAAAAAGCCCATTTTGTAATGGGCTTTTTGTAAAAGTTAATAATTAACCTGTTTTGGTTATTCCATTTCTTTCATTTCGCCACCGTGTGCAATAAGTGCATACAAGATGAGCGCATCAACTACTAAGATAATAACTGCCCAGAATGGATAAATTGGTACAAAAGCGAATGTTGCAATAAGACTTACTGCTACCATTATTACTCCTACAATTCTACCCCAAGTTTGACCAGCCAAAATTGCTAATCCTACAAGTAGTACAATTAAACCAATAAGCATGTGTATCCAACCCCATGTTGAATAATCAAAAAACCAAACAGTACTCTTACCTGCTAGGTAAATGTCATTTTTGAATAATGCTACGAATCCTGTAATCATCTGGAAGATACCAGCGATTACCATATAGATTCCGGCGAAGGCTACCCAGCCAACCCATCCTGTTACTTCTTGTTTCTGTGCCATACCCTATTCTCCTTTATTTATACTATTAATTATACACCCATTGTATAGTTGTTGTTTGGTTTACACAACGGTTATGTCACGTTTGTTAAAAATATACCATCCAATACCGGTAAAAATAGTTGATAAAATCACTACGACTATCACGTAGCCATATGCTACATGACCCGAGTTAATAAGACTGGGTGCCGAGAACCACTGAAACGGAGTAAGATACTTTAACCATTCAAGATTAGTACTGAGCTCAGAAAGTACAGAAATAAAATAGCTTGCGACAATTACCGTTGCTATAATGACTGTCGGAGTTTTTGGACTTTTAAAAATACTTGCAAACATAATTCCCATACAATAAAAGAATGTTTGAATTAACAAAATTCCCCACATTAAATTGGTTACTTGTCCGGTTAACGTGAAGTTATTACTATTGGTAATGCCGACTCCAACTATCGAAGAAAGATTAATTATTACAAATAGTATGAGTATATTTATTAAACCTGCAAAAAATTTTGCACCTAAGACCGAAGTACGCGATACCGGCTTAGTATAGATAAACTCCGATGTTTTATCACGCTCTTCCTTTGAAACAATATTTGCTCCTAGTAAGCCTGAGTATATTGCCGCTATTAAGGCAAAGAAAATATACAGTATGCCAAAATACCCAATTAAGGTGGCGATATTTAAATTGCTCATTCCAAAAATTGCCAAGAGCGGCTTAGGAAAACTGTTTGCAATAACGTTTATTGAGCTACTGCCCTGAGCCGCTTTAAATCCCTGAAACTTTGAATAACCAGAAAGCTGAAAAAATAATATACCAGCTATCCAGCCTAGCAGCGACTTATAGTTTGATTTTATTTCATGCCAAAACATATTCATAACTACAGCTTAATATCCTTTCTTATATATACAATGTAGCTCAATACCAAGCTTGTCACTACAAATCCACCAAGGGCGAATAAATATTTTGGGTCATATCCGCTATTTTGATAAATATAGACAGGATCAAAATATTTAAAAGGAGTTAGATAGTAAAAATCGGGTTTATCAAGTATTCCTCCAAACGATGCCACAATAAAGAATATAAATACCGTTGGCAATGCGACAGAAAGAACCGTCTTTATTTTAGGTAAAATAGTTCCAAATAAAAAACCGAGTACTAAAAAGAATACCTGTACAAAAAATAATGTTGCTGAGAGCATAATAAATGTTTTGATACCAAAATTTGAATGTGAAAAATATTTTGCTCCTAAAAGAGCAGTAACGGTAAAACAAATATTCGTAATAACAATCAAGCTTAAGCCAGCAGCAAACTTCTCAGTGAGTATTCTGCTGCGGCTTACTGGCTTTGATAACAAGAAGTCCGCGGTTTTGTCTGTGACTTCTTTAGAAAGAATAGAAACACCATAATTCATTGCCTGGATAGCTCCTGCCAACCAAATAAAGGTTAGAATATATCCAAAATATCCATATATTGTATAAAATATTTCAAAACGAAAGTTAATAACCAATAATAGCGCTTTAGGATAATGTGAAACTACCTCACGAAATACATCAATCTGAGATGAAATAGACTGATAAGATGAGAGGAAAACTATCAGAGTAGTTGAGAGTGCGAGCACCCATATTAGTAAAGATTTGCGATAAAATCTAAGTTCTTGCCAAAAAATATTCATAGATTTCCTTATCTATAGTAGTGTAAAAAAATTTCTTCAAGATCCGGTTCGTTAACATCTAAATTTACCAAATCTAGTTTGGCTATTGCTTTTGTAATATCACGTAAATGCCCACGAAAAAGAAAATTGATATCATTTCCGTTGTATACCAATTCTGATATGCCAGTAATGTTTAAAAGTACTGCTTTATCTGCTTTTCCTTTAGTAGTTAGCTTAAATCTTTTGGTACTTTTTTCTAAAAGATCACTGATCTTTTCTACCTTAATCATTTTACCTTCTTTAATAATTCCTACTCTGTCACAAAGTCGTTGTACTTCACCAAGTATATGCGAAGAGAAAAGTACACTCGCACCACGCTTATTCTCTTGCTGAATTAAATTAAAAAACTTCTGCTGAATAAGTGGGTCAAGACCACCTGTGGGTTCGTCGAGGATAATAAGTTTTGGTTCATGTAATAAACCCTGAATTATGCCTACTTTTTTTCTGTTTCCGAAAGAAAGATCATCAATTTTTTTATCGAGATTTAGTTCTAGGAGCTTAGCAAGAGTTTGTATCCGATGTTCCATATGGTTTTTTGGTTTTTTATAAAAACTTGCTGAGTATCGCAATAGATCAATTGCCTTCATATTCTCGTAATAAAAAATTTCTGAAGGCAGATAGCCGATTTCTTCCCGAATTTCTGGTCCGTATTTTGTTACATCTTTACCAAAGATACTCGCCGAACCGCTTGTTGGATGCACAATAGAAAGTATTGTGCGGATCGTGGTCGATTTCCCTGCTCCGTTTGGACCAATAAAGCCAAATATTTCACCCTCATTAACCTGCATATCAAGGTTTTCAATTCCACGTTCTTTACCGTAAAACTTACTCAGCTTAGATGTTTCGATAACGTTCATTATTATTCCTTTATATTTGATTCCATCTTATCATAAATCAACTAAGTAGAGATCTTTCATTAACTATGGGTTTCGTGATTCTCTTATAACAAAGTGCTTATTGTTATTTTCACTATTTAGACGATATAAAGTATAATTTAAATCAATAAGGTAACAAATGCCACAGAAACATATCAAAAAACAATCTACAAAAATATTTGCCTCTAGAAGAGAAAGACTGATACTGCTCTTAATTGGTGTAGGTGTATTTGTAGGAATTGGAGTATTAGTAGTTTGGTTAGCTAACGCAAGTATAGAGCCCACAAAAACATATATTGCTAAAGTCACTGATCTAGGTAATCTTACCTACTCTACCCCAAACAGCCCTCGAGACGGTGGTGATTCAGCAATTATTGGCGGTAAAGTTGTATGGAACTTTGGTGACACATTCTATGTACCAAAAGTAACTAAATTTACTGGTGACCTTTTTCGGTCTGCAACTGCTGCTCTAGGAACAACTACTAATCCGACGCGACTAACTGAACCAATTGATACCAAAGGTGCACCATACCAACTAATACCTTATACACCAGAGGAGCTGGCCTATAACATAGCTAAAACAAATGGTAGCGATCGATATGCTATTTGGCCCAGCGGGATAGTTACTCGTCCGGGAGGAAATTCGGCTTATGTTTTCTTCTTCACTCTACTCATCCAGCCTGGCAACTGGCAAAATAAAGGAGTGGGCGTTGCTACGCTAGACGCAAATAGTACTGTAGCTCAGAGACAAGTAAATGTTTTGTTTCCTCCTAATGAACCTTCGTTTCGAAAACCACTTGTTGTAGGCAATATACTCTATTTGTATGCTGCATGCGGGGCTAAAGTTTGCCCAGTAGCACGCGTCCCTATCGACCAAGTGCCAGTTAGATCCGCCTATCGATTCTGGAATGGTACCGATTGGGTTGCTGATGTTGCTCAGGCCAAACCAATACTTCCATCAACAAGTCTGGGCGGTACTGTAATGTATAATCGTACACTAAAAAGCTATGTCCTAGCCACTATTCAAGATTACAGTCATGCAATATATTTCAGCTATGCTCCGGCTCCAGAAGGACCATGGACTACACCTATTAAAGCGATTGACTTGCCTGCAGACAAACAAGAATACGTACCTAACTTCCATCCAGAGTTTTCAACCGATAATGATGTGTCTGTATATATTAGCTATAGCACCGGTGGCAAAGGTGGTGGCATTAAATTGTTGAAGGTTACTCTCAATCCTCCGGTTGAACCTATACCTGTTAGTCCGGTTTCCACACAGCCAGTTAACCCAACTAGCAGCCAAGGTAGTGCCTCTACCACTACTTCAACCAACACAAATAAAGCAAGTTCGACAAGAACAAATGGCAATACTACCCAGAGTACGAGCAACAATAATGTAACCACCCCATCTCTCGCAGGATCTGCAACAGATAAGATGCAAGCGCCAACAACACCTTCTGGATCAACAATGAATAATAACTCCTCACAATCCAACAAGTCGTGGTGGGATCAAATCGTAGATTACTTCTTAGGTCTCTTTAGTGGGAACAACTAACATTAGCTTGTAATTATTTAATAGTAAGCTTGAGTCTATCTTAGTCCTATACCGATAAGCACATAATTAACCATCGACTCCCAGCCTTGCTGAATGCCAGTGATTATCTTTCCAAAAAATGACTGCTGATTAGGCTCGTTACTGCTAATAAGGGTTTTTCCATCTGCAGCGGTAACAACTATATCGTGATCATTACTAGTAACTGAACTTGCGGTATTTTGGCTATCAGGGTTAGAAGCAGTAGAATTTTGTTTCTGTATGCTCGAAATGGAGTTGGTACCGGAGACCGATCCGCCTCCGTTCTGAGTTGCTTTACTTGTTACTGGGGCACTTGTTGATGTTTGGGTTGGAGCAGGAGGAGTTGGGTTGAATCCAGCAGATACTTGCGCAAAAGCATACCCTAATGCAAGCTCGCCAACATTAGAGAGGTGGATATTAAGTCCATGTCGTGGCAAAGAGATTGTATCAACAATCTTAACATTAGCTGTTGTGTCAGCAACTTTCTGCTGGGCAGCTCGTACTATCTGATCGGCAGATGAGACAACAGCACAATCCACTTTTCCACATGGGTTTGTCTTATTGAGATTTTGTGCTGTTTTTATCCACGCAGCCAAAGAGGTTTTAGCGAGCACAAATGGTGCAGTTGGCTGTAAGCCTAGCTCAGAATGAGCAGTAGCAATAAGATCTCTTAGATTTGCTTCATAAAGTGGAGCTTTTTCTGGACTAGAATCAGTTTCGCCTTGTACCCAATAAAACCCATCAACTGATGAGGTTGCGCCTTGTGCGGCCACCCACTCATTTAAGGTTGTCAAGCGGCTCTTTAAAAAAGCAAAGCCTTCATTTTTGCTATGTACATTCCAGTCACTCACCGCAGGATCTTGTGCTAAACCAACACCACCAAAACTGACTTTTAGAACAATGATGTTGCGTTTTCCTTGATCATACAGCCCACGTGCCAATCCTACTTCTGGACCAAAAGTTGCTTGGTTTTTTGTATACTTCATAGCATCATTCCCTATCGACTTTAACACTGTCGGAGGCGGTCCTGAATTACCTGCTAAATTACTCCAGACTAATTTAGTTTGCGAATCAGCGGGATGCGATTTAGCTCCGAATAGATCAAAATTACTCACGGTGTCATTTACGTATGCTTCTGCCCCATCTGCGTTCGATTGGCCCGCAACAATAATTATAGAATAATGTGGTTTTGTAGCAGCATGGCTGCGAAAAATTATAAATACTCCAAACAATACAAAGAAAGTAGTAATGCCAATTACAATTAAGGCTTTGTGCCTGCTAAATTTTGTATTATTACCCTTCTTGTTGTACGTTCGACTCAATTGAAGCCCTTTGTGTTTATACTACTTATCATACAGAAATTTACTGTAGCTAACATCTTATTCATGAAATTATATTATCTTGCCAACTATTAGAGTCATATTAACCCAAAGAAAAATCTGCAATGATTTTTTGATAACAATCCTTACAAAGATGGTATTTTTTTACCTCATTACGTACGTTGGGTGGACTCAGTAGAATACCACCAAAATCATTTAGTTCTTTTTTGCATTTATCACATAGTGGATTAATTGCCATAATTTCTCTTTGTTAATCTTTATATCTTAATAACTTAACTATTTTGAGCTAAATATTTGCAGTTTATTTATTTGAATCAATATCATTCTTACGGAACAGAAGTACTTTCTTTAAAATATTTTCTGAGATTGGTTTTTCTAAAGAATATCGAATTGTACCTTTTGAAGTATCGAAATCTTTTAGTTCTTTCGCTAAGCCCAAAATTGCACCCGAACCTGGATATATTCCATAGTGGTTCTTTGCAGCAGCATATGCAATGAAATATTTCCCTTTATATTTAAATCCGGGCATACCATACGTTACACATATTTCAGCTTCGGGAATGCTATTTATTGTTATGTCTAAAAGCCTTTTTACTTCGGTCTTTTGCTCAGTAGCTAGGTTTTTGAGATATTTATCTACATCTTTCATGTATACTATTATCTCACAAAAAATGTTTCTGTGGTTTAAACGATTTTTAAGTTAAGTGCTACAATATATTACATATGAAGCGGGGTGGAAAAAATATTCTTTTTGTTGCTCCTACAAATGAATTAAAAGCAGGCGGAGAAATCTCTCACTTTGAACTGATTAAATCAGCTAAAAAGCGAGGCTATAAAGTACACGTTGTTTTACCTGCAAGAGGTAAATTTAATAACGAATTAAAGAAACTTACCATACCAAGACTGGTAGTTAAGTATTTCTATTGGCAGTCAAATATGACAGGAGATATAGAGTTATCTAATCTTGTTGCTGTTGATAAAATAATACAATACATAGAACAAGAATCAATTGATTGTGTTGTGACGAATACCCTTAACTTGCCTTGGGGAGCACTAGCTGCAGCATTAAGTAATAAACCTCATATATGGATAGCACGAGAATTTCCACGCGAAGAATTTTCTTATCTTCTTGATAGATATGATTTTATACAAAATTACTCAAATGTCATAATGGCAAATTCAAAAAAATTAGCCGACTATATGCAAACAAAACTGAAGCTAAAAAACACAAAGTATTTTTTTTCGTATGTTAATGCAGCACAGTTAAAACTGAGTAACACAACTAAGCCAGCGCGAATTGTGCATGTTGGTGCAATATTACCAAGAAAAAATCAACTCCTTACCATAAAAATGCTCGCTTTATTAGAAAAAAAATATCAATTAAAACCAACTTTGCTTTTTATCGGAACATATAATCTAAATGATAACTACTATCAAGAGTTAACTTCTGCGATATATAAATACAAATTACAAGACAGAGTAGTTTTTAAGGGCCATACAAACACTCCCTATTCGCTGGTTTGCACTAATGATATTATTTTTCAACCATCAAAATCTGAGAGTATTGGTCGTGTTGTAACTGAAGCTATGAAACTTGGTTTAATTACTGTCGGTTCCGATATAGATGGTAATAAAGAAGCCTTCAATTTTGGGGGAGGCTATATATATAAGAGTGGCGACGTTAAAGAGTCGGCAAAAATTATATCTGACATCTTAAAAAATTTAGATAAGTACAAAGTAGAAGCAACGACTATTCAGAAAATTGCTCTAAAAAATATGTCTGAGCAAAAATGTAGCGATCCATTTTTTAAAGAGCTTAATCTAGTAATAAACCAAGCAAATCCTCAAAAGGCCATACAGAGTGTTTATCCTTACCTGAATATAGTTTCATCTATTAATCATAAGAATAAACAACTTAATGAATATCGCAATCATTTAGCGGCAATTGAAGAAACTCGTAGTAGAAAAATCATTATGTCACTTAATACCCTACTACGCAGACGAGGTACGAAATAAAGTAACAGGAATTTATCGGGAATACTTTAATACTGTTCGAACAAGTAGCAAGAGAATACATGCACCGATTATCGCCCAGATAAAACTCATAATGTTTATTCCAGTAGCTTGAGCACCGGTAAGTAAGCTAGAAATAAACGCACCGATTACTGCGCCTATTATTCCTACTACTATATTCAATAAAGGTCCTTGTTCTTGATCAGTTCCAACAAGTAATGAAGCTATCCATCCCACTACTGCCCCAAATATTATCCATACAATTATGCTCACTATCATTTACAAACCTTTCTTTGGACTTATTAATATAGTTTAATTTGCTCGCCACATTGCTGATTTATTCAGCAGATCAGATTTGTTCCATTGTTTTAGCTGAACAGTGTTTCGACTAAATGCATTCGATGCACGAATAACTTTCTTGTCTCTTTTTTCACGGTCTTCAATGAACCATCGTTTTGTTGTATTGAGATCTACCATAAAGTCTCCCTTCTAAAATTTAATAATGTTATCAAACCTATTTAAAGTGTAAAGTTTACCCATATCAATGCGCTGTTAAAATTTTAACAAGAAGTTTTTTCTCAGATAGAAATCATCATTTTGTGAAATTTTTCATCGTTTCTACATATCTTGCACCATATACTCGATAGCGTAAGTAAAGGAAAGGAGTTGTTATATGGGTCCACAAGAACTGAAAGATGAAGCCGAACGAAAGCGCAAAGAAGCAGAGGATCTAGAGGCAGAAGCCGGAGATAAGGAAGATGAAATTGCAGAAGCTGAAGATGAAATTGCTGAAGCTGAAGATAAGAAAGCAGATGCTGAGGGCGAAACGAATAGCTGGTTTTAGAATTATTACTGATTGGTTCATACAAAAACATAACTCAAAGGAATTAATTTTATAAGGAGAGTGTTATGAAAAGATATGTTTATGCAGAACCAAAAAGAAAAATAACTGAAAATCGCAAATTAGATCTACATGATAAGCTTGCAACTCGGTGGGCCATAAAGGCTGAGAAGCTTATTAAAACAGCAAATACTGTAGCTCGATAGTACCAACAAAGAAGAGCTGATAAGTTACCCTATACTTGTCAGCTCTTCTATTTTCTCGATATTAACCTCGAGCCCTTCTATACCCCGATATTTTACTACTCGCTTCCTTCTCAGATTATTCATAACTGTACTTACGGTTTCGCGAGTTAATCCGACAATATTGGCAAATTCTTGTTGAGAAATTGGGAGGAGTATTCTCACTTTCTTTAAATTTTGATTATTTCCTTTAAATCGACGACATAAAAAGTCGAGTGTATACAAAACTTTATCTTCTGCTTTTAATTGAGTGAGTGCATTAATTCTCCGAGAAAAATCTAAGTACCTTCCTACATACATATCAAACATTACCTCGGTAACATCTTTCGATGAGAATAAAAACGCTTTGTATTCTTCCTTAGAACAGGTAGCAAGTTCACAATCAGTAAATGCCTCATAATAGTAGAAAGAACTTATTGATTTGTTAAAAATCCAAGCAATAGGAAAAGTCTCATATCTTGATTCGAATGATATGATTTTTACTTCACCTTCTTTATTTATGTCATATGTTTTAATAATTCCACTTTTTACCATATAGGCAACGGTCGGTCGGTCGCCTTGGTGCAAAATTATTTCACCTTTTTGCAATTTTTTGCTTGGTTGATTTTCGAGAAATTTGTCGTATAATTCCATACTTACAATATAGACCCATTGTAAGATTTTTTATAGATATATTACCTCAGAAAATTTATGATTTTAATATACAATCTATAATTAATCAATAAAGGAGAAAGTACTATGGAAAACTCAGCGAAAGGCTTGTCTACACTGACTGGATTATTTACTGGGACAGTAATAGGTCTTGCAGTGGGCATACTTACGGCTCCAAAAAGCGGCGAGGAATCTCGAGAAGAAATAAAAGAAAAGGTTTCAGAATCTACCGACAAATTAAAAGAGTCCGCTCTCTCTAGTGGTAAGCAGTTGGCAGAAAAGGTATCTAGTGTTAATTCGGGCAATGCTAATCTCGAAAAACTACGCACTAATGTCGACAAGCTGTCGCAAGATCTTAATAATATGATCGAAAAACAAGGAAATCAATAAATAGCTCATTATATATTTTCACGGGTTACTTATCTTTTCTAGCTTCAGAAAGACCAATTGCTATTGCCTGTTTGGGGTTTGTAACTTTCTTGCCATTACTTCCACTGTGTAACTTACCCTTCTTCATTTCATGCAGTGCTTGACGTACTTTTTCTTGTGACTTTTTATTATATTTATTCATTATAAAATACTCCTAATTTACTTGCTTATTAAAGGTAAAAGGATGGGGGCTTTTCCCATCCTTTTACCCGGGTGCTAATAGTTGCTTACAGGAAGTATCCTAACGTGAACCGCCTTTTTTTCCTGCTTCGCTAGCTTTCTGACGGTCATTCTTAAAGTTCCCACCACTTGCCTGACCTCCTTTTTTAGCAATCTTTCTTTGCTTCTCTTCGTCCATCGAAGCAAACCCTCTGTTACTTGTTCCGTCTGCCATATTCTTTTCCTCCTCACAAATATTAATTGTTATAATTACTACCTCGCCATGGCACTTTCTATGCTACGTAACCGAATGGTTTGTTTCTATAAAATTTCTCACAATCAAATGCAACAAGATTAAATTCCAGATATAGTTAACGTCGTATAATCTCTATAAGCTTTGTTATAGCCCAAGCAATAAAAGCTACCACAACTAATGCAACGATTGCTTCATACTCAAAGCGAGCTGCTTCAAACTGAAAAGTAGTATTAAACAGTCCGTAAAACGGTTGAACAAATGGTTGTGTAATACTATAAATAAATTGTGCAAAGCCGTTACCTTTATTCGCTCCTAACAACCCAAGCACAATTCTGATGAGTAATAGAAACTCAATAATTCCAGCAACCCAATATACTATCATTTCTGCCTTAAAGGCACCTCTTTGAGTGGCTGGACTCGTTTCTACTGTTTCTGTTCTACCAATCTCTTTTCTATATTCTTGCATTTCTTTGCTCCTCCTTAATAGTTAGAGCATACCTAAATATTACAAAACTGTCTGTTAATTATTTAACAGGGTAGATTGTTCTTAGGTTATTTTATACTAAGTTATTGCCAAGGAGATGCTAGCTGAAAATAATTTCCATCTAGGTCTGCAAATGTAGCAAGCCAAAATTTATCATTTTCTGGGCTTGGATTATATGGTTCTGCTACTACTTCTGCACCAAGCGATTTTATACGATCAAAATCACCTTTAACATCTTTGGTTTCGAAAAACATTATCATTCGTTCTGGATTAGTGCTTTTTCCTTTTACTTTGTCGTGGCCACCAATAGACAAAAAACTATTCCCTATTAAAAATCCGGTATAGTTGTTATCTTCCATATCGGGTTTTTTGTCTAAAATTTTTGCATAAAATTCGGCAAGTTCTTTTGGTTTTTCACTACTAAGCATTAATGAGTTAAAATTTAACATATTCTTCCTATCTAGTTATTTATTCTTACATTTATTGTATCACTACCACTCCACCAATCAGTAAAAAATTTAACTGCATTCATACCAAAAGTTACTTACTATTGGATAAGGAGGACATAATGAGATGAATGAGAAGATAGAAGAAGGTAAAGGCAAAATAAAAGAAACTGTGGGTAAAATTACCGATAATGAAAGACTAGAAGCAAAAGGTAAAATTGAACAAAAAGGTGCTCAAGCTAAAGAATATATAAAAGATCGTGCAGATGACACCCGTCAAAAAGCTACTGACTCAGCAGAAAAGACGATGAACAATCTACGGAGAATACATTAATAGGTATAATACGCTGAAGTAAGGTTAATATTCGTCTATTACAATTTTCTTTTGTTGCATTAATGTCTTAAAGGCATTGGGTTTCTGCATAAGCTCTTCCATGTTACTTGGCACAATTTGCCAACTCAGACCAAACTTATCTTTACACCAACCACATTGTTCTGATTCTGGTACGTTTGAGAGTTTTTCCCAATAATAGTCAATTTCTTCTTGGTCATCACAAGCAATAGAAAAAGATACAGCTTCGTTAAATGTAAATTCCGGACCAGCATTAATTGCTACAAAACGTAAGCCGTTTAGTTCAAATTCAATAGTAAGTACTTTGCCTGCTAAATCTTTTTGAAAGTCAGCCAATCCTTCAGCTTCACTGTTTGGATAATTTGTTGTAGAAATTATTTTACTATCCTTAAATACCGATAGGTAGAAATCAACTGCTTCTTTAGCTTTGCCATCAAACCATAGGTTGGGGGTAATTGTATTCATTATTGTTCTCCTTTTCTTCTAATTTAAGTATATTTACATGTTATCACGGAACAATCACGCTAAGTTTTTTTGAATGTATCTTATATGTAAGTGGCAATTTGGTACTAATTATCTCACCGTCTTTGGCTATAGAGATTTTTGAGTTAGGAGTGTCTATTATCAATTTTTTAGTATGAAAACTCTTGTAGCGAATAGGAGTCTTATTTGGTGTAATAATATGTTTTAGTGTATTCAGCATTCTATTATCTTTTGGTAATGTAAGAATATGAACATTAAGTTCTCCACTGCTAAGTGTTTTTCGTCTTATAAAATGTTTTTCGTTAATATTATAATCATTATTACTAATAAAAATGATTGGCGTTTTGACAGATTGAGAATTATTATTATATTGCAACCTTACATCTAGTAAGCCTATTTTATCTACTGTTGCGATAAGACTTGTAAAATATGCAGATATCTTACCATGCGCTTTTTGTTGTCCTTCTCTTTCAATTACATACCGAGCATATGCACCTACGCTTGAGTTATTAAGAAATAATTCATTATTTACAGTTGCGTAATCGACTTTGTTTATTTTAAATCGAGCAATAATTTTACAAGCTTTCGTAACATCCTGTGGTATACCAAGGTCTTTTGAAAAGTTGTTCATTGTACCCAACGGTAATACGCCTAATACTAGATTTTTTTTTACACATCTGGCTGCAATACCACTAACTGTACCGTCACCTCCGCCTGCACACAGTACTTTACAACCATCCCTTATAGCCTTCTGAACTGTACGTTCAAAGGATTCTTTTATAGTATAAATTTTCGCATCAGGTAATTCTCGTTTGATGATAGCAATTATTTCATCTGTATCTATCTTGCTTGCTTTGCGAGCAGATAGATTAAGAATTACACCTATTTTTACCATATTATATTCCGCTCAATTTTATAACTATAATTAACACAACTGCTCCTAAAGCCCAGCCTGCTATTACGTCACTTGCATAATGCACACCTAGATAAATACGAGAAATGCCTATACCGAAGATAATAGTTGCTAATACAATTATTACTAAAAGTGACCATGGCTGACTAAGGCGTGTGGCGGCTAGGTATGTTAACAAGCCCAATACTAGCATAGACATATATGCATGCCCACTTGGAAAACTATAGCTTTTAGGTTGAGTAATGCTCGCAAAGACCACTTCAGGACGATTTCGTTGAAAGAATATCTTCAGTACAGGTGAAATAAGCAAAAGCACTGCACTAATTATACCCACCTTGGCTAAGACGGTCTGTTTTGTCACAAACATATATACAGAAAAGACAAAGAGCACAGTGAGTAATACAAGAGGTTCGCCAATAAATGTCAGTGTCAGCATCAGCGGCCTCAGCCAGTCAGGCAGTTTTTGCACTGTGTGTAGTATATTGTTGTCTATACTATGTAGTGCTGATTTCAAGTAGTCTCCTTATCTAACAAATTGTTATTTTAGTTTGATAGCTGTCTGATAGCTTTATCAATCAATCTTTTTAGAATGATTCCCTATTAATTTCATTATAACAAAAAATAATGCATAGTTACTGTAGTTATTATCTCTGGTACTCAACAGTAAAAAATGTGTTTCAGATTCCTTGGTCTATTCTCTTAACAGTGTAATATATCTCATTTGATTATTATCATTATACAGAGCTTAATAACTAGTTATTAAGAATACATTTTATAGCGAATAGAAGATTAGAAAATTACACAGTTTTATTAGGTCCTTCAGGAATAAATTTGGGATTCATCCAAACCGGCTCCCATTGATGTCCGTCAGGATCAACAACTTCATAGCCAAACATCATGTCTTCTGGTGCTCCGTATTCGACTTTATAATGGTCTCCACCATTTTGCTTGGCGATATCTGCAAATTTCTGGACTTCTTCTTTGGAATCGAGCGTAAGAGCGAGAAGTACAGTATTAGTTTTAGTAGCATCACTAATAACCTTATCTCTTATGAACTTCTTATAAAATTCATGCTTGAGCAACATTACAACAATTTCATCTGACCACATCATTGCACAGGCTTTATCATCAGAAAAATCTGCATTTTTTGAAAAGCCTAGGGCCGTATAAAACTGGGTTGATTTGCTTAAATCAGTCACTGGTAAATTTACAAAAATTTTCTTTGACATTCGATTAACTCCTTAAACCTGCAGAATACTAAAACGATTACCTTCTGTGTCCATTGCTGAAACCCATAAACCAACACCAGGAATGTTTTGTGGTTCATTGGTATGTTTACCGTCTTTACCTTTTGACCCCAAAACTTTACCGCCAGCCTCTACTACATCTTTCATGGCGGCTTTTATATTATCTACAGAAATAACTACAGACGGAGCTAGTGAAAGTGGATCTTCTGTCTTTTGGTAAAAGCCTCCATTAATAGCACCGGGTCTCGTTACCATATTATCTTTGTCAGTTTCGGCTGTTTGTGCCACAACGTAGTTACCCATTTCTGCTCCCATTTGCTGGGTCTTCCATCCAAAAACTGATTCATAAAACTTAATCATACGTGACTCGTCTTTATAACCCATTTCAAAATGTACGACTGGATTTGGTTTGCCCATAATTATTTATCCTACTTATGATTTATATTATAGCACCAGCTTTGGTTAAACGCCTTTTAATGTTAAAAACTAATACTCAGTTTTTATAGTTTTAACAATAGATGTAACAAGATCTATAAAGTTATATAAAGCAATACATACTACCTCAGACATATGTCCGCAAATTCACCAGCTATATTATTATCACCCAATAACAACCTCTTCAACTCCCAAGGCCTACCTTTAATATTCTTAAGCCACTCAATTCTGTTTTTTGTTTCTTTAATTCAATCTTCAAAAGTTTGTTAGTTCATGCCACTATTTTAACTGTAGCGCCTACACTTGTCGTTTATTGATAGAAAATACTAGCTAAGGTAATATATATTTATGACACAAGCAGAAATAGCTGGCGGTACAGTACATAAAATGCCATCCGATTTAAAGAATGCTCTCTTGGCTACTAGGGCAGCGCTAAAAATATGGGAAGGTCTTACGCCATTAGCACGTAATGAATGGATTTGCTGGAATATTTCTGTAAAGCAGCCGGCTACAAGAATTGATCATATTAAGCGAACAATTGTAGAGCTACAAGAAGGAAAGCGCCGACCCTGTTGT
The DNA here is from genome assembly GCA_023261595.1 of bacterium. Lineage (GTDB taxonomy): Bacteria > Patescibacteriota > Saccharimonadia > CAILAD01 > BJGX01 > JAHFOQ01. The sequence goes on from JAHFOQ010000007.1 coordinate 42,038, forward strand.
TGGATTGGCTGTATTCACCGTACAGACAAAGCCTTGAGTCCCTCTGTACAGGGAATACTTAATAAGAAATCAAAGTCCTTGTAACTGGTTAGTTTTACTTTCGCAATATCTTTTCCATCGCTTTTCCTTTTGCTAGCTCGTCAATTAATTTATCGAGGTAGCGAATTTCTTGCATGGTTTTTTCTTTAATTTCTTCCACCCGAATACCACAAATTACACCAGTAATTTGTTTTCGTAATGGGTTTAGCCGGGGAGCTTCTTTAAAAAAGGTTTGAAGGTCAATTTGTTTTTCGAGCTGTATCTCTAGTTTTTTGTGATCATAGCCTGTTAGCCAACTGATTATTTCATCAACCTCAGCTTTTGTGCGACCTTTTCTCTCAACCTTGGCTATATAAAGTGGATAAACTCTTGCAAAGCTCATTGTGTAGAGTCGATTTTCTTTCATAAACCAATCATACCAAGTAGCAATAGTAATTTGAACAGATTATTGTTTTTTAAGCTTTTTTGCTACATTACTATTTAATTTTTTTCTCAAGTCTTCAAAGTAGGTTTTTTCTCCACGTACCAACTCATCACAAAACGCTGCCACATCATTACCGGTTATTTCGAGTACATCCTTGCCATTTGCAGCACTTTCTTCGAACAGATTTATTAGAGTTCTAAATGGATCAATTGTACTAATTCCTGTACTTTTCCACATATATTTCTTGATTTCTTCATACACTACCTGATAGTCACGAGGTAGAGCTTTAGCACGTTTTTCCATTGCTCTCCACTCTTTCTTATCATCTAAATCTCCGATTATTTTATCTAATATATTACTCATTCATTCTCCTTTAATTCATTAATTTTTGATGAAACAAAATCCCATTTTTTCCAGAAATTTCTTAATTCTATTCGACCCGCTTTAGTAAGACGATAAAACTTGCGAGGTGGGCCGATCTCAGATGAAACTTTCTCGGTACTAACAAGATTATTTTTTTCAAGCCGAACTAAAATTGTATAAACTGTTCCTTCTACGATATCTGTAAACCCAAGCTTTCGAAGCTGTACGGTTATTTCATAGCCATAGGTTTTTCCTCGTCCAATAATTTCAAGTACACAACCTTCTAATACTCCTTTTAACATTTCAGTATTGTTTTCCAGACCAATACTCCTTTCTGTAGATAATCTATATAGTATTACGTACTACTAGTATATAGTATCACAAAGTAGTAAACAATTCCAAGAGGAAGGGCAAGAATAAATATTTATTTTAAGTATTTAAGCTAGATTAGTTCGAACAACTCTGCATTCCTTCATCTAATACTTGTCCATTTATATTAATAAACTTCCAATTATATGAACCTTTGAACAGCTCAAGTTCTAATACCCCAAAGTCTGTGTTGTTAAAAAATGCACTGTTTTTTCTATTAGCCACTCTTTCGTAATGAGAATATCCACCAGAACCAACCACAAATTCTTGGATTCCCTCTTCACTTTTCTGACCATCCACTAATTGTTTGTCGAACCTTTCATAAATATGATCATGCCCATTCAGCACTATCTCTGCCTTCTTAGCTTGTAGTAACTTCCATGCATCCGGC
>JAHFOQ010000037.1 GCA_023261595.1 bacterium
AAGCATAATTAGCGTAACTACTGGTACTGCTTGCAATAAGCCATTAAAACCAATCAGTGGAAAGACAACAGCAACAAAAAAGCCAAGCAAACCGCTCACAAAGAAACCAAGCACAATGAGAGTAATACGCTGCCTATCATTGCCGCGTGAGTTTCGTAATATTCTAATGTAATTAATAAGCCCATAACCCAACAGTGCAATAAAAATAGCCGTGCTTGTTAAATAAACTACCCCAGTTGTAAAGGTCGATCCATCTGGAGAACTTTCTACCACATTATATGCCGTAAGAGTAAGGGGTGCGCTAATGACAATTGCACTCAGAATTAAGTAATTAATTAATTTAGGGAACTTTCTATGGACAGGGAAGTAATAACTTAAAAGCCAAATTGAATACGCAATCATAATGGCCGGAATAAGCGTAAGTCGAGCGAATATGGTTGCATAGGCATTATTCGGTGACAGGTTGGTGAGCAAATTAAAACCCGTCCAAATAGCAACACTAATTGCTAACAAGAAAAACACTCTATTGGCTACTTGCCTACTACTATTAAGATAAACTACCAGGCCAAGGGCAAGAGAGCCCACAATTGCAAGTAACAATATGACTGTAATAAACATAATCATATTGTAGTTGATATTAGAAAGAATGGAAATGAAAGGGGACCCCCAAATTACGGGGGTCCCAGTTAGAAACGAAAACGAAAACGTTCTGGAAGGTAGGATTGCACAAGTTCGTACATGTCGCTATCATTCCGAAAAATATTCCGTTCTGCTTCTTCAAGATTCATTACATATGGAGAGCAGGCCCATCCTTTGTAGCCAAGCTCACCAATAACACTGAATGTAAAGAAGAAATTGGAGTTGAAAAACTCTACTCTTTCTGGCTCCATGACGATACCCCAGTGGGTAACATTTCGCTCAAGAGCAGAGCCATAAGCACTGCAGTAAAGGGCAAGCCCAATACCAGAATGCTCATACTCCGGCAGCACAGCAACTGTGCCAACTTCTTCGAATCTACCACCCAATGCGCGCAGTTCGTCTGGCGACCAGACGACACAGTCATTGAGGACGGGCGGCAAAACAGGATCTTGCGCAATGAGTCGAATCACTCCAACACAATGCTCATCTACGAAGGCACCAAGCATGACACTCTGACCATCGTAGATTTCGTAGTCGTACGGGTAACCCTGTTGAAGAAAAACAGTCTTTTCAACTGCCCTACCTTCATCCAGCTCACTACCTTCAAGCGTCCGAATCTCGTACATCACTGATTCACCTCCTTGTCGGTGTTCTGATCAGCCTTCTTGAAACGAAAACGCGCAAGGTTCTTCTTGTAGAACTCCCACCACTTCTCCATCCACTCATCGTTCTTGATCTTGTGAAGGAAGAGCGTGGTAGTAGCAATCGGAAGAACAACGGTAAATGCCCACCACTTCCACGGCATCGCAGTGCCGCCAGCGAGCATTACATAGACATATGGTGCAACCGTAACTACACGGTTACTCCAAACGCCCTTGCGCATTCTACTGCGGTCCTTGCGGTGCCAACCGCTGACAACCCACCACATGGTGTAGTACCACATGGGCCAGGTAATCAGATACATGGCAACAAAGATCTGCGGCGATACACCATACGAGATGGCGTCATTCCACAAACCCTCGATAAAGCTTCGGACAAATCCCATTGACATGCCTCTCTTCTGTAGATTCTGGGTGCTATCTAACGATCAAATATATTGTATCATACTTTTGCATAAATTGCAATATTTTACCTCTTCTGTTTATGATATAATACAAAAATGAAGAAAAAAATCGATACTGTAGAATCAAGGAAAAAAATTGGTTTTCCAGATAAGCGAGCTGACTGGAATAAAGAGCAAGCCATTTATGATGAGCACACCCTTAAGATAGACGGCCATCCAGTAATGGAAGACTGGGAAACCGGATATATGGAGAAACTAGCTCAAATAGTCACCTTGCAAGGTGGGGATATTCTTGAGTTAGGATATGGCATGGGAATCTCGGCAGGTTTCATACAGGCCAATAAAGCTGTGAAATCCCACTATATAGTAGAATGTCACCCAGATGTAGTAACAAAAGCTATAGCTGATTTTCGAGAGCCAATTAGTTTAAGTAAAATGCACATTTTAAGTGGTTTTTGGCAGGATATTACTCCAAAATTCAGTAATGAAAGTTTTGATGGTATCTTTTTCGATACCTATCCCCTCACCGAAGAAGAAATTCATGGCAATCATTTCTGGTTCTTCGAAGAAGCACACCGACTTTTACGACCAGGTGGAGTGCTAACATATTATTCTGACGAAGCAACCGAGTTCTCTGCCAATCACAAGATAAAGCTCAGAACTTCTGGTTTTCACGAAATTAATTTTGAAGTTTGTAAAGTAAATCCACCAGCAGACTGTGAATATTGGCAAGACAATACAATTGTTGCTCCAATTATTATTAAGTAGACCTAATTTACAAAATAGATAGCAGGTGGCTCAAAGCCATTAAATGAATTTGCGAGCGCTACAGAATATGCACCTGCCGATTTAAAATATAATCTGTCACCAAGCTTAAGCTCTGATGGCAATGTAACATCCTTTGCCAAAACATCTAAACTATCACATGTCGGCCCAGTTACTGTATAGCGCCTATTGAGACTTTTATTATATTCTGTCAAAGAGTGGTATATCTCAAACTTCATAGAAGTTTGGCTTTCGAGCGTTTCAAAAAGACTGTTGTAAGATCCAGCATCAACAAATAACCACATATAACGCCGTTTTATTCGGGCGAAAATTGAGGTAACAAGCACAGCCGAGGTGGCTACAAGTGCTCTACCCGGTTCAGCCACAAGAGTAACTCTATAAGGTAAATATTTCTTAATTGCTTTATCTATTGCAATGCCAATTTCTTCGAGCGTTGGCACAGTTTCTGTATATTGCACCGGAAACCCACCACCTAAGTCTAGCATCTGTATCTTAATGCCTACTTCTTCTAATAAATTCATTGCCTTAGATGCAGTACGAATAGCATATTTCCATGATTCTTTAGAAGTTGCCTGTGAACCTATATGGAATGTAAGCCCATAAGGGTCTAGGCCAAGTTGTTTGGCATATTGCATTAGCTCAACCACTTTATCTAAAGTTACACCAAATTTGTCTGTTAACGAGAACCTACTGCCATGTTCTGTTACTGACAGTCGTAAATACACACTGCTACCAGGAGCAGACTGTGTTATTTTTTCTAATTCTTGTTTGCTATCAAAGGCAAATTTTTTCACACCATATTCGTATGCCTCGTGTATAAATTTGCCAGGCTTAACTGGAGCACTATACAGAATTTTTTCTGCGTTAACGCCGCATTGCATAAGTAAATTAAGTTCATTTGTTGATGCAATTTCAAAGCCAGCTCCCGATTCATTCAGTGTTTCAATTACATCTTTAGTAGGGTTTGCTTTTACTGCGTAGTGAACATCTACGTTGGGTATATATTCTTTAAACTGCTTTAAATTATCTCTCAATCTATTTCTGTCAAAAAGATAGAAAGGTGTCGGATAATTGAGTGTATTCAGATTTTCTACACTGAATGGATCTGTATGTATGTTTGATTTCATTGTTTAGATTATATCATATAATATTTTTTAGTCAATATTTATAATTCTCTTTAGATATATTCTATCACGGAAAAATACTATTTTTTCTGATAATAATTTTCAGATTGATTTTTAATGGTACATATACTATAATATGCAAGTTATTTCAACGTTCTCCAAAACCCAGATAACCGGAGGGATCGGCATGAAAAGCACCTTTCATTTCGCCTTTATCAAGGCGTTCCGTCGCAAGCGCGGTGCTAGCACCGAAAAGGTTTCGGCAATTCGTATTGGCGCCTTTGCCTTTACGGCAGCGCTGGTAATGATGTTTGTTTCAATCAATCTTGAGAGTACCGAAGGTACTGCTCGATACTTTCGCACCAACACTTCTGATTACGTTGTTACCCAAACCGGATCTCGCAGTAATGTCGAAAGCTCAATTGTTCCGACTGAAGTAATGAAGAGTCTAAAGAGTATCGATGGTATCGAAACTGCAGGCATGACTTTTTACTTTGGCAAGCTCAAGGGTCGCGACACCATGTACTCCATGTACACGGCGGGTGACATTGTTCAGCCATTGCTCGAATCTGGTCGGAATATTCAGACCGATAACGAAACTGTTATAGACAAAGACTTGGCTGCGTCTCTTGGCATCAGTCTTGGAGATAGTGTTAAGCTCGTAGACGATAACTTTACTGTGGTTGGTCTAAGTCGCGAAACAGGTAGTTTTGGTAAAGAGATGGTTTTTATTTCTAACCCTGCCATGTTTCATTTGTATGGTGGTTTTGAAGTGTATAACCAGATTGCGGTTAAGACGAATGGTCATACTATTCCAGACGCCACCAAGGCTAGCTGGGGTAATTCAGTCGAACTCATTACGCAAGATCAGTACATTACTGGTATTGTTGATTATTGGGGTCGCAATGTAAGCCCGCTTATTTGGACAATTATTGCAATTGTTACTCTGCTTTCGCTCGTGAGCTTGTTGGTATTTCTTATTAACCAGCTCAAGCTACAACTCCCTACCATGGCAATCTTTCGAACCTGTGGTGCTTCGCGCCGTCAGGTAGGAGCGATTGAAGGATTGGCGATGGCCATGCTTGCCGTTGCAGGCTACATCGTTGCTATTCCACTGGGTTATCTGTTTATTCTCGCGAATAACAGCATTACTCCAGGGTTTCATGCCACATTGAGTTCTACTGAGCTTTTGTGGGCAGGAATGGTTATCTTTGCAATTGCTTCTATTGCAGTGATTGTTACTTGGCGAAAGGCCAGCAAGAGCACACCAATGTCGCTATTACGAAGTCAGTAGCCATTTACACCCAGAGATTTTCTCTGGGTATTTTTATAGTCTCAGAATAAATACGCCTATAAAAAAGCAAAGAAAAAGCCCATACAATTAGTATGGGCTTAATATATTACCAGCTGCCATGACCAATATGTTTGGCAGCCTCCTCGCGCTC
>JAHFOQ010000020.1 GCA_023261595.1 bacterium
TGAGATACACGAAGAAGTTGGCCAAGGTATTTCTGCGGTGGTGGCAGATCATCGGGTAATAATAGGTAAAAGTGAGTATTTAAAGAGTCACGGAGTAAAATTACCCCAGAACAGACTGGTTGCTCAAACAACTATTTTGGTAGCTCGAGGAAATGTGTATGTAGGATCAATTAGTTTTATCGATCCTATTCGAGTTGATACGAAACCAACTTTGCAGCGTCTAAAAGAGCTAGGGATAAAACGAACTTTAATGTTAACGGGCGATAAAACAGAAGTGGCTCAAAAAATTGCTCATCAACTCGGCATTACCGATGTACATGCAAGTCTGCTTCCAGAAGATAAGCTCAGAGTAATTCAGCAACACCGACGAGATGGTCAGATTATTGGAATGGTAGGCGATGGAGTAAATGACGCACCGGTTCTTGCTGCAGCTGATGTTGGTATTGCACTTGGCGCAAAGGGTTCAACAGCGGCAAGTGAATCGGCTGATGTTGTAATTATGCTCAATAATTTTACCCGTGTAGCAGCAGCAATAGCGATCGCTAAACGAACACTAAGAATTGCTAAGCAGAGTATCTTTATTGGTATCGGTCTCAGTTTTATATTAATGATTTTCGCAGCACTTGGTAAGATTCCTCCTCTGTATGGCGCTCTATTACAAGAAGTTGTCGATGTAGCAGTTATTTTAAATGCTCTCAGAGCATTAATTCCACACAAAGAAATACTGTAATACGTACTATGGATTTTTAAAAATGCTTGTGCTTTTTTGGAATAAGGCGAATAATTAAAGCAAGATAAAATAATACTCTAGAAAGTAGGTAAAATGAACGCAATAATTGATTTCTTCTCGTTGTATTGGAAGGGTATCGGACTCGCAACTATTACCGCAATGATAGTTGGTACAATATGGTACGCTAAACCAGTATTTGGTAAAAAATGGCAAGAACTTGTTGGTTTAAAAGACAAAGATATGAAGCAAGGCATGTTTCTGCCAATGGTGATCATGTTAATCGTCGCATTTGTTACTGCTTGTGCCTTAATGCGATTTATTGTTATTGCCAATCCAACCAGTTATGTACAGGCAATTAAGCTTGGTATTTGGCTTTGGCTTGGATTTGTTGCTACCTATGCAATTGGTGGTGGGGTGTTTGAAAAGCGCTCACCTATGCTCATTGCAATTAACATAGCAAACAGTCTGGTAACGCTTGTCGCAATGTCTATCGTTCTCTATGCATTACAATAGTCTTTAATACACACAAATGTATGTTGGTCTAGAAAAGTGTAGAATAAATATATGAATGTGTTCACCGAAAAAGTATACGATGTAGTACGGACTATTCCAGCGGGTAAGACTATGACTTATAAAGAAGTTGCTATTGCTGCAGGTAGTCCAAAGGCTTTTCGTGCAGTCGGAAACATCTTAAACAAAAATTATAACCCTTCTATTCCGTGTCATCGAGTTATTCGTTCCAACGGAAGTACCGGTGGATATAATAGGGGTGCTCAAGAAAAAATCCATATTTTAGCATCGGAAAAAATATAGATTAAATAAAAAACTTAAGCTTTTTCAGCTTGCTCTCAGTTTGTTTTATTATGCTATCTATAGCTCGAAAAAAATACAAAATGAAATGAAAAATGTGTTGACGAGCGGTGTATAATAGTAAACGTAAGCATAGAGGGGAGGTGAGGAGCTATGAAAAGCCACGCACGAGTTATGCGACGTATCCGACGCATGCCACAAAACTTGTTGCGCGACCGCCAAATAGTAGAAGACATCTTAGACGAGATGGCTACTAAATGGGCCCGCAAAGCAGAACGTTTGCAGCATAAAACTGTAGGACAGATGCAAACAAAGACAAAGTAGTACCAGCAAAAAGAAAGGCAAAAGTTTTGGGAAAAATAAACGTCTGACACGCAGATGAGGGTTTAATTCACTCGTCTGCGTGTGCTGTTTATTCCATAAATATTTTGTCTTTTTTTGTTGCAAAACTGTACGGTATATTATAGTATCAACACCAGCCTGTACCTCGAAAGAAAGGCAGAAGATGTCTATTGTTATGGTAAGTCGGATGAATTGTATTTTGGCTTGGCAACAAATTTGCGAGCATGTAACTCACGAGGACATTCTGGAGATTGGTGACATTGATGAAGCCGATTTCGTTGCTGCAATTATTGGTTTGCTGGTACAGAGCGGTTATGAGCCTGATGATGCTGAACAGTTATTGATTAAAGCTGGATTAATTGATAAGAAAGCCGTGCAATTATGAATCCGACCATCTCAGATCTTGCACAAAGAATCGATAAACTTGGCTGTGGTGTACCACTCGGAAGTTCAGGTCATATTAATGTATATTGCAATTTTCCAACCAACCTTTGCGATACTTGCCGTAACAAACAAACAGTTATAGCTACTTCGACTGGTTCGACTGAATGGATGGTGGCTGTTGCCAGCATCTCTCGGAAAGATGCAATTATTCAAAGTCAACAAACTCAAATTGATAAGCTCAAAAAATCACTTGATGAACAAAAAGAACGTCGACGAAATGTTGAACTTACTACATCCAATAAAAGAAGAAGGTAAAAGTTACCTCGAGAACAATCTCGGGGTTTTTGTTTCTGCTATAATAACACTATGAAGACAACACTGTATTCTTGGAACGTAAATGGTATTCGCGCGGTAATAAAAAAAGGTGAATTCCAGAAATTTATGAAAACCTATCAACCCGATATCGTATGTTTACAAGAAACCAAAGCTAAGCAAGGTCAGGCAGAAATTGACCTACCTGAATATAAAGAATTTTGGAATTCTGCCGAAAAGGCTGGCTATAGCGGCACCGCGATATTTAGTAAGATTGAACCATTGTCTGTAACAAATGGTATACCAGAAGAAATTGTAAAAAAATATGATATGGAAGATGATTATGGACATCCCAATAAAGAAGGGCGTGTGTTAACTGCTGAGTTTGATAAATTCTATGTTGTCACGGTATACACACCTAATGCCAAAGACGATCTAAGTCGTATACCTCTGAGGTATAAACAATGGGACCCCGCTTTTCTAGAATATTGTAAAAGTCTCGAAGAAAAGAAACCAGTGCTATTTTGTGGAGACTTAAACGTTGCTCATACCGAAGATGATTTAGCTCGGCCAAAACCAAACATCGGTAAAAAGGGCTTTACCAATGAAGAACGTGAAGGCTTTGATAATTTTATTAAAGCTGGCTTTGTTGATACGTTACGAATGTTTGTAAAAGGAAATGGTTATTATACTTGGTGGACCCATTGGGCAAATGCGCGAGCAAATAATGTTGGTTGGCGAATAGACTACTGGCTTGTATCGAAAAAGATGAAAGATCACGTTAAAAAGGCCGAAATTCACCCAGAGCAAATGGGTTCTGACCATTGTCCCGTAAGTATAACTCTTGATTTATAACCAGATATACGTTACAATACTCTCTATTATGTCTAAGAAAACACTCGAACAAATTGTGGTAATGAAAAACAAAGCCACCGGTAGTCGTTATTACACCCGTAAAAATCCAAAAAACACTACTGATAAACTCGAACTAAAGAAATTTGACCCGCGTACTCGCAAGGTCGAAACTTTTGTTGAAGTAAAAGCGAAATTAAAGTAGTAATTTCTTACTAGACTCTCTTATCTAACCTTGTTACAATCATAGAATGAAGAAAAAGGGGATAAAAAAGTATTTGCCAACAATTCTAATTGTGGCAGCAATCGTGTTAGTTATCGGATTTGTCGTATATGCAATGACACGTTCTGATAGTGCTAGTACCAACACAGCAACTCAACCGGCCACAAGCGAAGATATTGCCGCTATTACTCAGGGTCATACTATTGGCAATGCTAATGCTAAGGTGGTGGTAACAGAATTTGGTGATTATCAATGTCCTGTCTGTGGTACTTGGCACCCATACTTGCTTAATACGTTCTTGCCACAGTATCAAGACAAAGTTGCATTTGTATTTAAAAACTTTCCTCTTACACAAGTTCATAAAAATGCTCAGATTTCAGCCCAAGCTGCTGAAGCAGCAGGATTGCAAGGCAAGTTTTGGGAAATGCATAATAAGTTATACGAAACTCAGAGCGAATGGAGTGAACAGAGTGATCCGTCTGGAAAATTTGCTGATTATGCCGGGCAAATTGGTATTAACGTAAATCAGTTTAAATCAGATTTAAATAGCCAGAAAGTAAAAGACATCGTACAAAAAGATGCCGAATTAGCATTAAAACTTAATCTGCAGGGTACTCCAACATTCTTTATTAATGGTACTCAAGTAACAATTAAAACTGGATTTGATGATTTAAAGAATGCCGTCGACCAAGCCTTGGCCCAAACAAAATAGTGTTCTACTGTGGGCATTAGCTGCAATTAGCGCAGTCGGTTTAACCGATGCAATCTATCTAACTATTACACATTTCACAAATGAGTTAGTTCCGTGTAACTTTTCTCATGGATGTGAAACTGTGCTTAAGAGTCAGTATGCTGAAATTTTTGGTATCCCCGTGGCAGCACTTGGTGTAATTTTCTATTTTACGACGTTAGTGATTTCGGTATTTTTTGCAAATCATCATAAGTACCATTGGTTATTAAGTGTTTGGGGAGCTGTAGGCTTTATATCGACTTTGTATTTATTTTATCTCCAAGCCTTTGTTTTGCACGCTTTCTGTCAGTACTGTCTTCTCTCTGCATTAACTTCAACCCTTACTTTTGGTATTACAACTCTGTTATACTTTACTAATAAGCATAAGGAGGACAAAGTAGATGGCAACAAAACGAGCTGACATAATTGAATTTTATGGTGAGACCTGCCCGCATTGTCTAAGCATGAAACCCGTTATTAAAAAAATCGAAAAAAATAAAGATATAGAAATTACCAAACTTGAAGTTTGGAATAATACTGACAATCAAGCCACAATGAAGAAATATGAAAAAATTATTGGAGAAGCCTGTGGAGGTTTTGCAGCCGTTCCTGCATTTGTAAATACAACAACAAACCAAGCTCTGTGCGGAGCACATGACGAAGTAGATCTCGTAGCACTAATAGATGGCGGTGACTGTAGTGGAAACGTATGCAAACCACACACTAAAATGCCAAAGGATAATGCATGAGCCCAGCAGGAAAAAAACGTACTCGTCGACTAGTAGCAAAAGTAAAAAATGCTGGATTTTGGCAACGATTTAATACACCAAGTCAAAAAAACTCAAAAACAAAAACTGGCAATAATGGTAAAAGTAACACCCGTGAACTTCGTGGGCACGAACATCCAAAAGAACCAGAACGAAATAAGAAATAATTTTTTCTATTATTGTATCCTTAATATTCTTTGATATAAGGTTTATCTACTAGCTCCTGACCCGTAAGCTTGATACAATATAAGCATAAGATTAATCAGGAGAACCCCAATGATTCGTGTTGCTATTAATGGTTTTGGCCGAATTGGCCGTAATGCTTTTAAAATTGCTTTTGTAAAAAAAGATATTGAGATTGTTGCGATAAATGATCTGACCGATAATGCGACCTTGGCGCACTTACTACGACACGACAGTAATTACGGACATTACAATAAAAAAGTTACTTCTGATGATAAGCATTTAATCGTAGATGGCAAAAAAATTAATGTATACGATCAGAAAGATCCAGCACTATTGCCCTGGAAAGAACTCAAAATTGATGTTGTAATCGAATCTACAGGGTTTTTTACAAACCACGAAGCACTTTCACTCCACCTTAAAGCCGGGGCCAAGAAAGTTGTTCTTTCTGCTCCAGAAAAGCATGACGATCAAAACAATGAAGTAATGGACACATATGTAATAGGTGCAAATCATGAAAAGCTTGATCCTAAACATAATGTTATTTCGAATGCGAGTTGTACTACCAATTGTATTGCTCCAATAATGGCTGTTTTAAGTGAAGAGATTGGTGTAGAAAAATCACTCATGACAACCGTACATAGTTATACCGCGAGTCAGGCTTTGCAAGATGCACCAAATAAAGATTTGCGCGAAGCACGCAATGCAGCTGAAAACATTGTTCCAACTACCACTGGTGCAGCAATCGCTGCAGCTCTCACTGTTCCAGAGTTACAAGGTTCGTTCGACGGAATGAGTATTCGCGTTCCAACTCCAGTTGTATCATTAAGTGATATCACTTTTTTAGCGAAGCGCGACACTAGTCCGGAAGAAATTAATAAAATCCTACACAAGGCATGTACTACCACTCATAAAGGCATATTAGATTGTACCGAAGAAGAATTGGTTAGCCGTGACTTTATAGGTGATCCACATAGTTGTATTGTAGATATGAAACTTACAAAAGTCGTTGGCGGAAATTTATGTAAAGTAGTAGCTTGGTATGATAACGAATGGGGATACTCGAATCGTCTCGTAGAAATGGTTGAGCATGTTGGAAAATCAATTAAATAAAGGTGTTTTAAGAAGGTAAGAAATATGACTCTCTACATTGCATCTGATCATGCTGGATTTATAAAAAAACATCAATTATCCCAACGTTTAGCGAAACAGTACGAGGTGGTCGATTTGGGACCAGAAAATTTAAATCCTAATGATGATTACCCTGAATTTGCTGAGAGAATAGGTAATGCAGTCGTACAAGATAAAAAAAGCTTTGGTGTAATTTTATGCAAGAGTGGTGAAGGTGCCGCGATGGCCGCGAATAAAATTAATGGTGTGCGTGCGGCTTTAGTTTGGGAACCACATCTTGCAATTGAAACACGCAATGACAATGATAGTAATGTTTTGGCATTACCAGCCGACGAACTAAGTCTAAATGAACTCGAAGAAATTATCGAAAAATTTGTGACGACATCTTTTTCTGGAGCAGAACGCCATAAGAGACGTATTGCAGAAATTGAAGAGATAGAGAAAGAACAAAAGGATTAAAATGAGTGTTAAGATCGTTCCGGCAATATTAACCGATTCGGTAGACGAGTTAAATGCACAACTACGTATTGCACGACAGCTAACCGATCGAGTTCAGATTGATATTATCGATGGTGAGTATGTAGAAAATACCACTATTAAACCAACTGATATTCATAAACCAATCGATGCAAAAATTGATATACACTTAATGGTTAACGATGCACCGGGCTATATTGCACAGTGTCTTGGCTTAAATCCTTATACAATTATCTTTCAATTTGATGCTATGAAATTACAAAGAGACATTTTCTCTGCAATAGAACAAATTAAGTCGGCAGGATTTCGTGCTGGAATAGCTGTAAACCCTGATATAGAGGTAGAAAAGATTCATAAATATATTCCAAAGATCGATCATGTACTGATTATGGGATATCCAGCTGGTTTTACAGGTCAGAAATTTCAGCGTAGCGTAATTGATAAAGTTGCACAGGTTCGGTCAATTCGACCTGATATTGAAGTTGGTATTGACGGTGGAGTAAACCATCAATCGTTAAAAATTGTAGCACAGGGTGATTTTGATGTGGTAAATGTAAATACCTATCTTTTTCATAATCCCGAATCAGACCCTCTCACAGTCTACTCTCAATTAATGGAAGCGCTTTTATGATAGAGCAGCCACTTGATATCAAATCCCTTGAGCTAAAAGCCGATGCAATTCGAATGGATATTATTACAATGCTCACTCATGCGGGGAGTGGACATAGTGCTGGGCCACTCGGCATGGCAGATATTTTTACCGCATTATATTTTGCCGGGCTAATGTGTTACAATCCAAAAAATCCTGATTGGGTAGAACGAGATCGTTTAGTGTTAAGTAACGGGCATATTAACCCAGTATTGTATGTTGCAATGGCTCATGCGGGATATTTTCCGCATAGCGAGCTAAAGACGCTCCGTCAGTTTGGTTCTCGTTTGCAAGGACACCCGGAGCGACTTCGGTTACCAGGGTTAGAGACAACGAGTGGTCCGCTTGGTTCTGGGTTAAGTCAGGCATCGGGAATGGCATATGGGTTACGACTAGATCAGCAAAAAAAACCACACGTTTTTTGCCTAACGAGCGATGCTGAGATACAAGAAGGAAATTACTGGGAGGCAGCAATGTTTGCAGGAAAGAATAAATTACATAATTTATGTGCTATCATCGATCGAAATAATATCCAGATTGATGGTTTTACCGAAGATATAATGCCACTTGAACCTCTTGCTATGAAGTTTCAGTCTTTCAATTGGCATGTAATTGAAATAGATGGGCATAACTTTGAAGAAATTGCCGGAGCAGTTGGGCAGGCCAGGGCGATATTTGAAAAACCAACGGTTATTATTGCTCATACCATACCTGGTAAAGGAGTAGACTTTATGGAAAATGATTGGCGTTGGCATGGATCACCTCCAGGAAAAGCAGATGTCATAGGTGCACCACCTGCTAGTGATCAGGCAAAAGTTGCTCTAAACGAACTGAGAACATTAAAAGGAAAAATACAAAGTGAACATCAATAAAGATCAAAATTTAACATCTAAGCTATTCTTAGAAGACATTGAAATGTTGCCAATTCGAAAAGGTTTTGGCGAAGGGTTGCTCAAAGCAGGTGAAGATGATGATAGTATTGTTGCACTGAGTGCAGATCTAACTGAGTCTACTCAAATGCAAGCATTTGCCGAAGCTTTTCCAGAGCGGTTTATCGAAATTGGTGTTGCCGAACAAAATTTAGTAACTGTAGGATCGGGATTAGCGGCGGTTGGGAAAAAGCCATTTGTAACGAGCTATGCCGGGTTTAGTCCTGGACGAAATTGGGAGCAAATTCGCACTACAATATGTTTGAATGATCGCAACGTGAAGATAGTTGGTTCTCATGCAGGAGTTTCGGTAGGGCCTGATGGCGCTACCCACCAAATGCTCGAAGACATTGCACTAATGCGAATTCTGCCAAATATGACGGTTATTGTACCGGCCGATAGTATCGAAGCAAGAAAAGCAACGCTTGCTTTGGCCAAAACACAATCACCCGCTTATTTGCGCTTGGCACGAGAAAAAACCGCCGTAGTGCTCACCGAAGATTCTCCATTTGAAATTGGTAAGGCACAGGTTTTGTTAGAAGGAAGTGATATAACTATTGTTGCTTGCGGCCCAATGGTGTACGAAGCGTTATTGGCTGCGAATAGCTTAGCTAAGCACCGAGTAAGTTGTGAAGTAATAAATTGCGCCACAATCAAACCACTCGATGCCGACACTATTCTAAAAAGTGCTAAGAAAACTGGTCGAGTTATTACTGCAGAAGAAGGGCAGGCAGCCGGTGGATTAGGCGGGGCAGTGGCTGAGTTATTAACAGACAATTTACCACTTCCGTTGCATCGAATCGGTGTAAAAGATCGATTTGGTCAGTCAGGTGAAATATCGCAACTTTGGCATGAATATCAATTAGATGCACATGCAATTATGCAAGCAGCTATGAAAATAATGAGTAGAGGCAACAGATGAAACCCTCTGTTCTTGTTTTTGGTTCGTCTGGGTTCGATATATTTGCAGTTAGTAAACATTTTCGTGGTCATGGCGAGGGTGTAGAGCAAACGATAAAATTTGATCATCCTAGTCAGATATGGCTCGATAATGCAATTACGGAACCCGGGGGAGCTGCTTTGCTTTCAGCTATTACATTTGCACGCCAGGATATCGAAACAAATTTACTTAGTGTAATTGGTACGGATGCACTTGGTAGGGCGCTAAAAAATATCATCAAAGAAGAAAATATTCTTAGTAATGCTGTTTGCGAAACAAGTTCTCATAGTACCGACACGCATATTCATATAACAAGTTCAGGAAGAGATCAGACAATACTTCATTATACTGGCGCATTTCTTTCTATGGCGAAAAAAGAGATTAAGAATAACGTATTGCCATTTAACTGGCTACATATAGCAGACATTCCTTCTGATAAGAAAACAGTAATGTCTTTGCTTAAGTTGGCCACAAAAGCAAATGCTCGAATTTCTATAAATCCGCGCTATGTACATACATTCCACAGCACTTGGTTAATTAAAGCATTTCAACAGTGTAATTGGGTGTTTATTAATCGAGATGAAGCAAGTTTACTTTTAGGTGGGTACTTTCCGCTGCGTGAAGCTGCAGAAAAACTTTCTGCCAGTGGTATTACTTCTGGTGTCGTATACGACAATATTGATGGGTGTTGTGTATTCAATTCTGGAGATATCTACGAAGCAGGTTTATACGGAAATTCAAAAATGTTAGAACCATCCGGATCTGAAGCAGTTTTTTCTGCAGCCTTTATTGCAAGTATTCTCCAGGAAAAAACTATCGAAGAATGTATTACGACAGCAAGTGCCCAGGCCGCTTCAACGAAGAGTGTAGTAGGGTCACGCTCAGCAATATTAAAAAAACCAGCATTACGTCCGTTAAAGATAACCCAAACGAAAGGAACTGTATGAAAACGAAACTAGAGATGCTTGCAATTGGCGATGTAGTAACTGACGCGTTTATAAAGCTTTTACCGGCTGAGGCTGAAATTGAACACGACGCCAAGCGTCACCCGTTACTATGTATGACGTATGGTTCAAAAATTCCGTACGATGAAGAGATTGAAATTCCTGGGGTTGGGAATGCAGCTAATGCTGCCGTAGCAGCCTCTAAACTTGGTATGCAAACTGCTTTCTTAAGTGACGTAGGCTCAGATGAGGTTGGAGAAAAGATAATCCACAGTCTGCATGCCCATAAAGTTTCAACTGAATTTGTACGGGTGCACATGGGGCTACACAGTAATTATCATTATGTTTTGTGGTATGGTGCTGATCGAACAATCCTTATTAAGCACGAAGACTATCCGTACAAGTGGCCAGAAATACGATCTTATCAGAAACCTGAATGGATTTATTTAAGTTCAATTGCAGAAAATGGAGAAGCAATCCATCGTGGATTGATACAATATCTAAAAGAAAACCCTACCACCCAGTTTGCGTTTCAGCCAGGAACATTCCAGATTCGCGAAGGGCATATTAAACTTGCGAGTTTATATAAACAATGTAGTATTTTTGCGGCTAATAAAGAAGAATTTCAGCAGATATTAGGATCGAACAGCCAAAACGAAAAAGAACTTATTGCAAAAATGCATAAGCTTGGTCCGAAAATCGTCTTATTAACAGATGGTCCAAAAGGTGCTTTTGCTTCTAACGGTAAAAGGATAGTTTTTATGGCTCCTTATCCTGATCCTAAACCACCCGTTGATAGGACAGGAGCGGGAGATGCATATGCCACAACATTTACCGTAGCAATAGCAAAAGGTCGTTCTTTGGAAGAAGCACTGGCATGGGCCGGTATTAACTCTATGGGAGTAGTGCAAGAAGTTGGCGCACAAGCAGGTTTGTTAAGTATTGCCGAGCTCAAACACTACTTAACCAATGCTCCTAAAAAATATACTGCTAAGGTTTTGTAGATACCCTACCAATCTGGTAGTTTGAGGTGTAGCTTTTTGGTATAATACTTCTTATGTTAGATCTTATCATTATAGGTGGCGGACCAGCTGGTATGACCGCTGGAGTATACGCTGCAAGAAAGAAACTTAAAACTCTTATGCTTACCAAAGACATTGGTGGTCAGGCAGCATGGAGTAGCGATGTAGAAAATTACCCGGGTTTTACGATGATTAAAGGAGTAGAGCTTGCAGAAAAGTTCGAACATCATCTTGAACATTTTTCTGATGTACTAGAACTTCGCTTAGTAAATAGTGGCGTAAACCATATAGAAAAAGTTAATAAATACTTTACCGTAACGACTGGTGATAAAAAAGTAGAAAACGCTCGCTCAGTTATTATTGCTGGAGGTAAACTTCCTCGCCCTCTTGGTGTAGCTGGTGAAAAAGAATTTCTTAATCGTGGAGTAACCTACTGTGCATGGTGTGATGGCCCGCTTTTTGCTGGCAAAGATGTTGTTATTGTCGGTGGGGGCAATTCAGCTCTCGATGCAGCGCTAAACATCGAAAAGAGTGTGAAGTCTATTATTATGATTAACATCACTAAAGAACTTACCGGTGACGCTACGATGATCGATAAAATTAAATCTGCACCTCATGTTCGTATTCTTAATAACACAGAAGTTGTAGAAATTGTGGGTGAGAAATTTGTAACGGGTATAAAAATTCGAGAAGCAGGTAAAAAAGATATCCATACGCTCGATACGAATGGTGTGTTTATTGAAGCTGGTAGCCTACCTGCTACTGATTACCTCAAGGGATTTATTAAGCTGAATCGAGGTGGAGAAATTATTATCAATTCAGAAAATATGACTTCAGTTGAAGGTACATTCGCTGCTGGAGACATAACTGATATACCAGAAAAGCAAATTGTCGTTGCAGCAGGTGAAGGAGCAAAGGCGGCAATTTGTGCGGCGAAATACATTGCTCGGTTCGCTTGAATTGACTTGACCTACCGAATTGCCTTACAATAGGATAAATAAGCATAAGCAGACATATTAGTTAATAAGAGAAGGAGAGGTTTTGAAGAACGATATCAAGACCAAAAGTACTGATTTTTTACCCCAAAAGCCTGGTTTAGGTTCTACACCAGCCGATACGAGTGCGCCGACGTCTACACCTACTACCGCAACACAAACGGTAAGTGATTTACCACCAGGTGCGCCAACACCATCGAAGCATGTTATTGATCTAAAGAATGCAAACAGCGATACTGCAAATGCAGGAACTAGTAATAGTGCTCCAGTAAGTAGTAATCCTTTTCTGAAGGGCAATAAGTCTCCAGAAGATCTAAAGGTAGGGCCTGCACCAACTCCAGTTGCGGCTGAACCAATAAAAACTGCCGAGACTATGCCCTCAGCCCCAGCTGTAGGTACAGAAGAGTCGAAAGTTCCAAATGAAGAAAAACCTGAAGTTGAAACAAAGCAGGCACAACCAGGTACCGCACCAAATATGGATCTTGCTCATCCTGAGTCAGAAGAACCTTCGGCAGAAAAAGATTCATTAAAAGATGCTATGGTTTCAGATGATGCAACTGCCAAGAAACCCAAAAAGAAACTCCCAACATGGCTACTTGTTATTATTATTGTAGTTGTAGTGATATTAATAGGAATTATTACCTTTGCAGTACTAAACGCCGTTGCTAAGCCAACTGGGGTATAATAGAGCATTAAGAAAAGGGGAAAATATGGAAGAATCTAAATCAAAAGAGAAAGCAATAATTTATACCACACCTTGGTGTCAATTCTGTAAGCATGTCGAAGCATATCTAGATGAAAAAGGGTATAAATACGAAAAGATTGATGTACAGGCAGATCAAGCAAAAGCTAAAGAAATGATCGATAAATCTGGACAAATGGGTGTACCAGTTACCGAAATTAAAGGTGAGATTATTATCGGCTGGGATAAACCGAAGTTTGAAGCATTGTTTAGTTAGTTCTTAGACTATTTGACATAATACTACCTAAATATGTTCATAAAAGTTAGCCCTCTTCGGAGGGCTGCTTTATAATAGAATGTATGACATTATTTACGCTCAAATCTAAATACCCACCAGCTGGGGATCAACCTGAAGCCATTAAACAGCTTTCTGCTGGTTTAGATCGTGGCGAAAAAGAACAAACTCTTCTTGGTATAACAGGTTCGGGTAAAACGTTTACCATGGCAAATGTTATTAATGCAACGCAAAAGCCAACGCTTATTCTCAGCCATAACAAAACTTTGGCAGCACAATTATATGGTGAATTTAAAGAGTTTTTTCCTGATGCTGCAGTGCATTACTTTGTAAGTTACTTCGATTACTACCAGCAAGAAGCATATATTGCCAGAAGTGATACCTATATAGAAAAAGACAGTGCGATTAATGAAGAAATAGATCGTTTGCGACATGCTGCTACAGCAAACTTGTTAACGCGTCGCGACGTGATAATTGTTGCCTCTGTGAGCTGTATTTATGGTCTCGGTAACATTGCCGATTACACCAGTATGAGAATGGAATTAAAAGTTGGTGAACGTCGAGTACGCGACAAGCTTTTGCGACAACTAAATGATATACAGTACCAACGCAATGATACTGCTTTTGAACGTGGAACTTTTCGGGTAAGGGGTGAAAATCTCGATATCTTTCCGGTTGGCGAAGAAGTCGCCTATAGAATTGGATTTTTTGGTGATGAAATAGAAAGTATTAAACAGATTAATTACCTTACGGGTGAAGTAACAAAATCTCTTGAAGAATTTGTGCTTTTCCCAGCAAAGCACTTTGTTACACCGAAAGAACAGTTGCAACGCGCAATAGTGCAGATAAAAGAAGAAGCCGAAGAACGGGTGGCGTGGTTTAAGAGCCAAGATAAGTTACTCGAAGCTCAAAGGTTAGAAAGTAGGG
>JAHFOQ010000008.1:0-19073 GCA_023261595.1 bacterium
TCCAAGAGAACAAAAGATTCTTCGAATGCGGTTTGGACTCGAAGACGGACGAAGCCATACTCTCGAAGAAGTTGGTCAAGAATTTGGCGTTACCCGCGAACGTATTCGTCAGATTGAAGCCAAGGCACTTACCAAACTCCGCAAACATAAAGATAGTAAGAAGTTGAAAGACTATATTCAGTAGAAATACTAAAAAAGCCCCGAAAAATGGGGCTTTTTTAGTAAGATATAATAATGAAAATCATAAAACCTATCACTGAATCAGAAATGATTATTTCATTCTTGTCGGCCGAATATGCATCTTCTCGGTTTGCTGAAGGGACTCAAAAAGCATTAGCTATGTTAGGTTATTCAGATGATTTAATTATTCAGCCCAACCTGAAGAGTCACAATGAAAATATAAAACGGGCTAAGATTTTAGGATTAACCAGAGGGTGGCCAGACAAGTATTTGTTTACCAGTTTTCCAAAGAATACGAAGTGGTTTATGGTGAGCTTAGAAAACAATGAATTGTGTAACTCGTACCGGCTAAAAAGTGACGTTAAGATGACTGACAAAGAGAGAAAGCTCGAAAATACTGCTCGCAATATAATACTCGGAAAAACTGTGTCCAACATTGATGCCAATTTAATTACTCAAATTAAAACTCGTATAGAAAGCGGCGAAGAATTACCTCCTATAATATTGGTTGCAAAGACATTGCATTCTAAACGGGTTCTTGTTGAAGGACATTCAAGAAGTGTGGCCTATTGTGCAAGTAAAAACAACAGTAAAATTTATGCGATATTAGGATTGTCTGAAGTAATTGATCAATGGGAATATTTTTAAACAGAGAACTACTATCGGTCTAATTGTTGTTGCCGATGAAGAGTAGTCAAAATCAGTTCATCTTCTGGCGTAAGTGCTTCGCCCAAACTTTGTTTTCGTCTAGCTTCTAAGACTGCTCTTGAATCATTTAGCCCTTCTCTATTAACTCTCAATTGATTTGCTTTTTCTAGAGCTAATCTAGCATCTGCAACACCTTGTTTGCCAACTTTTTTAGTTTCATCATCTAGCTTCCAATCGGGTTCTGGATCTCTGGGTGGCTGGCCAGCTAAAATACGCCGCATTTCTCTTTGCGATTCCTTTGAGGGTAGTTCAGTGCTGTAGCCTAAATCTTTGCGTATTTCGCTCATGTTATTTATTATAGCGCAAAAGAAAAAGACCAACCTATCGGCTGGTCTTAGAATTGAACTTTTTGCACCTATGACGATACCGGAGAAAATCAAAATAATCGAGAGTATCAGGTAAGCAGAACATTAAACTGACAGTTAGACTTCCGATTAGCATGCCACGAAACACATAGATAGCATATGGAGTAAAAAAACTTAGTACAACTGCAATTGCTACAATAACTAGAGGTTGCACGATAAAACGAAACATAAATCGAAACCAATATTCTTTGTGGTCTATCATGGTTGCTCCTAAGGTGCATAACCGAATTAGAATTTCTAACCCGGCATCTATTCACTGTTAGATGTTGAATAAGAAATAGGGTTGATACCCCGGGCCCGTAGGCCCGGGGTACAGTTAAGTATGGTAGATCAGAATGATCAACCGCCAGTCTTGATACCACCGTTGTCGACGTCTGAGACGCCACCACCCGTGACTGAAGGCTTAGCTGTGTCGGCGTTGTACACGATCAAGGGTTGAGTGGTCAGGTTTTGCGGGGAGTCAGTCTCAAGGTAGAGACCGTTCCACTTCACCTCTACGCCCTCTGTAGTGAAGAACCCGATTCCATCGGGTTCAGGCCCCCAGGTGCCATTGTCGCCAGGTGACTTTGTTGTCGTCTGGCCGTAGCACGAATTGGCCCCACAGTTGTAACCGTTGATCTTGTCCTCGGTGGTCAGGTCGCTGTTGAGCGAGAAGACCATGCCTTGGATGGTGTACTGGATGATGGGCTGACCTTGCTGATTCAACAGCACGACATAGGCGATGCGATGAGCATCGTTCTGACGCTTGAGGTTTTCTACCAGCAGTCGTCGTTCGAGCCATCCGCCCTTCACCATGTCGGCGAGCGGGTAGGGCACAGCTGTTTCAGCTGCCTTCTGATAGTCCTCGGTGATCTGCTGGCTGGCTTGCTGTGAGTCGGCAGGCTTTTGAGGGCCAGAACTCGAGCAGGCCGCCAGAAGTAGCCCCATGGTTGCGATGACCGCAACCGCGATGCCAACCTTCTTGTTGAACTGGATAGTTACCATTGTTTTCCTCTTTCGGGGTTGTGGGTTGTGGTGAGTGTGGGGTGCGACCCCGACTGCTTAGGCGTTGGCCTGGCAGTCGAAGTCGCTAAAACGAGCAGTTCCGCCTGTGAAGGCAGGGTCGGTAGCAGTGATCTCTTTGGGGAGGTCCGTATCACGGAAGTCCTCGAGAGTATATGTACGGGTGCTGGCATTGTAGTCAGCCACCGCATTGTGACACTGCTGTTGCAGACCAGTGATGGTTCGCATCAAGTTGGCCTGCTGTTCGCTCGTCGGATCGTATGGCGTACCATTACCAACGCTCGGATGGGTCTTGTTGAATGCATCGAGCTGAACCTGGGCATCGCTGAGCTTCTGATCGAGGCTCTTGATGCTTTGGAAGTTGGTGTTAAACAAGGCCTGTGCTTGAGTGCGGTTCAAGGCCTGGTTCTTTTGGATGACGGCGTCACCGGCACCCTTTGCGTTGCTGGTTGCGACGCTAAAGCCCCAGAGGGCAATACCGCCGAACAGGCAGATCGCGACAAACACTCCAAGCCAAACTTTCACTCGGCGAGGAGTCCAGCGTTCGGCTTCTGCTTCCCACTGATCCTCAAATGAGCTGTTGTTGGTCATTTTCCTACCTTTTTGGTGCGTCTGTTCTTTTGGCGATGTGCCAACGCGACAGATATGGTTGCGTCCAGATTAGTTAGATCCGGCAAAAATTCTCGTTTTCTTGTCGAATCAATAATAATTTCAATTACAACAATAGAAGGTTGCATTTTCCGAAGTATTTTTATACTCGGCATAAGTTCTCGGGCTTATGTCGAATATAAGGAGGGAGTCGGGTCGAGAATATCCGGCTCCCATTACATCTTTCTCGTACTAAAATGTAATGGGGCTAGATATTGCTCACTCATAGGTCTACAAAAACTTTGCTGTTTCATTGTTAACTTGCTAGCCAGAAAGTGGCCTAGTTAAACATTTTCATACTCTATGCCGGAATTACTTTGGTGGGCATACGCTAAAGCTTTTGAAGACTTACGATTTGTTTGTTGAGGTACTACATTTAGTATGGTGATTACTATAGTCCTTTTGAATGTAAAAGTCAACGAACAATTAACAAAAATAAATATCAATCTGTTAATTTAAACAAAAAATGGCGAAACAGTATCGACAAAACTATATTTCTGTGCTAGTATAGGTACATGGATAATGAAATTCTTGCCGGAATCGGCCTACCAAAATCACACGTAAAAGCATATATGAAGCTATTAGAAGTAGGGGAAATTAGCCCACCGAAACTAGCCGAATGTATTGATGAATCGCGAACTACCACATATTCAATACTAGAAAGTTTGGAAAGAGTAAAATTAGTTCGCAAAGTTGAAAATGCAACCAAGCTAACGTATGTGGTAACTCATCCGATTAATCTAGAAAACTTTGTAGAAAGACGCCGAGCAATTATTTCTGATTGGGAATATAAGCTAAACGGTCTTATGCCGTCACTTGTGAACAAATATTATGCTACTACCGAACACCCAGAAATACAGATTTATCAAGGCGAAGATGGTCTAAAGAAAATTTTTGAAAGTATCTTAGAAGACAAAGAAGATGTATATGTTATCGAAACAAGCAAAGATCATGATTACTTAGGAGAGGAGTATATTGATAATTTTGTAGCTCAAAGAATACAGAAAAAAATTACTGCATATGTAATGTCTCCAAAAGGAACAAAAAAACATAATTTAAAAAACGACAAGGCCCACCGAATAGACAGATCGTTTTATAATGAAAAAAACTATCAAACACCTGTAGAAATAAATATTTATGGTGATAAAGTAGCATTCTTAAGTTATGGCGAAGAGGTAATTGGCACGATTATTCATAGTCCACAGATTGCTCAGGCGCAACGTGAGTTATTTAACATGATTAAGCTAGCCTCGGTATCTACTTAATGAGATAATCAACTATATGAGTGCTCGTAAAAAAATTGTTATTTTTGATGGCCATGCATTGGTGCATCGAGGATTTCATGCAATTCCGTATTTAACTACCAAAGATGGTACACCAACCAATGCGGTATATGGTTTTACTATGATGATGCTTTTGGCATTACGTGAGCTTAAACCAGACTATGCTATTGTTGCCTGGGACGCACCTGGTAAGACGTTTCGACACGATCAGTATAAAGATTACAAGGCTACGCGAAAAAAAGCACCAGACGAGCTCTATGCTCAACTGCCATTAACCAAAGAGGTGGTATCGGCATTTAATATTCCACTTATTGAAGCCAATGGATATGAAGCTGATGATGTTATCGGTACATTAACCACTGAATACGAAAAAAATCATGAAGTTGTTGTAGTTACAGGTGACATGGATGAACTTCAGCTTGTGAGTGAACATGTTGGTATTTATACAATGCGCAAAGGCTTTACCGATACCTTTCTGTATACACCAAGAGAAGTAATGGAAAAATATGGAGTTACACCAGAAGAATTTGTGGTGTACAAGGCATTAAAAGGAGATAGTAGTGACAATATTCCGGGTGTAGCAGGAATAGGTGATAAGGGTGCCACCGAACTAGTAGCAGAATATAAAACTCTCGATAACATGTATGAGCATTTAGCCGATATTAAGCCAGCACTTGCTAAAAAACTTGAAGCCGGTAAAGAGAGTGCATATCTTTCGCTCGATCTTTCACGCATTAAACGAGATGTCGAATTCAGTTTTGATCTGCGCGACGCGGCTCTGCATGAATATGATCGTAAAAAGGTGTATGATTTATTTCATCAACTCGAATTTAAGAGTTTACTTTCTAAATTGCCTGGTCAAACGGTAGCTGATGCACCTCAAGCCAATCTGTTCGAAGAAGAAATGGCGACTCAGGCAGAACAATTTAATCGTGAGCACTTAAAAAAGGCAAAATATCACTGTGTGAATACCGATGCTGATCTACAAAAACTCATTAGACTGTTAACTAAACAATCAGTTATATCAGTAGATACAGAAACTACCAGTGTAGATGTAATGGTAGCCGATTTGGTAGGAATTTCATTTTCGTGCAAATCAGGCGAGGCATACTACATACCGGTAGGGCACAATTCGGGTAAACAATTACCAAAACAAGTTGTACTTTCTGCCCTTAAACCAATCTTAGAAGGTAACAAAATTGGTAAATTTGGACACAATATAAAGTACGATTACGAAATTTTCCAAAAAAATGGTATTCGGCTCGGACCTATAGTATTTGACACTATGGTAGCAGCATTTCTAATTAGTCCGATTGGCCGCGCTCAAACTCTTACAGAGCTCGCCTATAGTGAGTTAGGTATTTCGATGATAGATATTGAAGAATTGATTGGTAAAAAGGGCAAGAACCAGGAAACATTTAATATCGTGCCAATAGAAGAAGCAACGCAGTATGCTGCAGAAGATGCCGATATTGCCTGGCGCCTATATGAAAAACAAGTTATCGCCCTTAAAACTGAACCAACCGGAAACGCAAAGCTTACCCAGATGGCCGAAACATTAGAATGGCCACTTATTGAAGTGCTTGGCGATATGGAACTTACTGGTGTTACGCTCGATACAGAATTTTTAGGAAAGTTATCAAAAGAATTTGCCAAGAAAATAGAAAATCTCCGTACGTCTATTTGGAAACATGCTGGGAAAGAATTTAATGTCAGCTCACCGACTCAACTCCAGGCTATTTTATTTGAACAACTAAAAATTGACTCTACAGGTTTGAAAAAAACAAAAACCGGTATTAGCACAGCCGCGAGCGAACTCGAGAAAATGCGTGGACGTCACCCAATTATTGAAGAACTCTTTGAATATCGAGAACTTACGAAGTTACAAAGTACCTATATTGATGCACTTCCACAGTTAGTTGCGAGCGACGGTAAGATTCATACGAGCTATAACCAAACAATCGCTCAAACTGGTCGACTAAGCAGTACGAATCCGAACCTACAAAATATTCCTGTACGCACTGAAGTGGGTAAACAAATTCGGAAAGCTTTTGTGGCAGACAGTGGTCGGGTTTTTGTTAGTGCTGATTACAGCCAAATTGAACTTCGTTTGGCTGCAGATTTAGCTGGTGATAAGCCAATGATAAAAGCCTTTGTGAATGGAGCAGACATTCATACACAGACAGCTGCAGAGATGTTTAATATTAAACCGAGTGAAGTTAAACCCGAACAACGCTACGCCGCAAAGGCAATCAACTTTGGTGTCTTGTATGGTATGAACACGCATGGACTCTCGGTTGCAACTGGATTTGATTATGCTCAGGCAAAAGAATTTATCGAACGATATTTTCAGACTCGCAAGGCCGTGGCTGACTATATTGCTAAGATCAAGAAAATGGCCCATGATAAACGGTATACCGAAACGCTTTTTGGGCGACGTCGTCCTTGTCCAGATGTTCTCTCGAGTAACTTTATTATTCGCTCGGCTGCAGAGAGAGCTGCGGTTAATATGCCGCTCCAGGGTACTGCTGCTGATATGATGAAGTTAGCTATGATTCGAATACATAAAAAATTACCGGACAAAGCTAGTCTAATCCTGCAAATTCACGATGAATTAATTATTGAATGTAATCAAGCTGATGCACAGCAAGTTGCAAAGATTGTTGAAACTGAAATGATTGGTGTTCATAAATTTGCCGTTCCAATTGAAGTAGGGATTAAAATAGGCAAAAGTTGGGGAGATTTAGAATAATGCCACACAAAGAAAATTCGAGAATAGTAATTACCGGAGATGTATTAATGTTCTTACTCGTATTTATTGTGGTGTTTGGTATAGCAATTATTTTTTCTATAACTCGACATGGTTTGTGTGTTCGTAAAAATATTGAAGAACAAGTATTTGTGCCAAAAACTAATTTAGAACAAGTACTCGGACATAATCCAAGCTATGATCTTTTAATCTGCAAACGATAATAAAGGTAAGAGGCCACAACATTTCTGTTGTGACCTCAATAAAAGTAGAACTTAGACTGCCAAGGCCGGCGTTCTAAATTCAAATCGATTGTCTCGCACGAAGTGCAGTTCTGCATCTGGTGCAACGGGGGCTGAACCGATCTTCTCACCCAGCTTGTCGTACTGATTTCTCATCTCTGGGTGATCTGGGTCTTCACCAGTGTAACGCTGAGCGCGTCCTTTGCAACTCACAGAGAGCCACGGCCCAAACCGACCTCGATTGAGATCAGCTCGTACTCCCCAGAAAGCCATCGCATTGATTTCGTTCAGGCAAATAACGAGCTTTTCGATATCAACATCTTCTCTTACAACTGCTGTGTTGCGAGGAAAGTAATGAAACCTCAGCACGTAGTAAAAGCGCTCGGTAAGTGATGCAGCGGGGCTAAACAGGCGATCAATTCGACTCACATGGGTAAGCTGAAGGCCTTCACCCACGAACTCGTCATGCAGACTGCTGGTATCGAGCGCTTTGCCGTGTGTTTTGGGAATAATGGAGAGGCCCGATTGGCCTGTCTGTGTGAATTCCACGATTTCTTCTCGTGGATCGAGTCCACGCAGAGGAGCGGTAATTTGTCGTTCTTGTCGAAACCAGTATTGCAACATGACAGGTACTACTGCCAAGGTTCTTCCTCCTGATATCAGTCGGGTTCTTGCTCGGACGTGGATATATTATCATATAAATATAGTAATGTCAATCTGGACATGATGAAAGCCCTGCAGATTTTGCAGGGCTTTTTATTGAAATAATTGAGATTTGAGCTGAGAAATATCTTCAGGATTACCAACATATTCCTTACTACTGCCATTGAAGAGCAGTAGGATTTTTGTGCTGATACTGCTCTCATATTGCCATTCTTCTCCAAGATCCTCACTGAGCATTGCTCGAGCAGTCTCTAAGTCTGCTAGGTAACGACGATACTTGTCTTTTGGATGGTTCCGAATTCCTGAAGAGGAAAGAATATTGCTGACTATTAGTATTTCTCCATGTTGAATGCAAGGAGAAGTTTCACTTGTCAGTGCAATAATCATTACTGCTCAGCCGCGTCTTTGGCTTCTTTGCTAACCATTACAAGGTAGATGATCGCAATAGGCAAGCAAAACATGCTCAGCAGAAGTGCAATGATGATGACCTGGGGTGTTGCGAGTGCAGGGTTCGTTTTGCGAAGAAACAGAACAATACAAAACACAATGCAGGCAACTACGAGATATGCAAATGCAAAAGACCAACCGCTGTAATGAACAGGTTCTGAGACGGGCTGAGGCAAAGCCTCTGCGAGCATTGTGAACATACCGTTCTCCTTTTGGTGCGAAGTCGTAGGTTATAATACTGTAAATATGTAAAATAGTCAAATATTATATAACCTGTTGAGTGCTATACTATAGCTATGCCTGAATTACCCGAAGTAGAAACAGTACGCGCTGGCTTAGTGCAATTTTTAGTTGGCCAGAAGATTCTTAGCGCAGAGTCTACTTGGGAAAAGAGTTTTCCTAACGATCCAAAACTCGTACGCGACAAAGTTGTTGAAGCAACGGTTCTCTCGGTTGATCGTAGAGGAAAAGCTATAATTATCCCACTGAGTAGTAGTTATAGCTTGCTCATTCATCTAAAAATGACTGGCCAATTAGTCTATAAACCAAACCAAGGGCAGGGGTTTGGTGGTGGCCACCCAACTGATAGTTTAATACACAGTTTGCCCGACACCTCTACCAGGGTAATTATTACACTTACCAACGGTACGTTGTTCTTTAACGATCAACGAAAATTTGGTTATGTAAAGCTCGAAAAAACCGCCGGTCTGTACGAGCGAAATCTATTTTTACGTAAGCTTGGCCCAGAGCCACTTGAAGAAAATTATACGTTTGAACAATTTAAAACTGCAGTACAAAAACATAATAAGACCACAATTAAGGCCGCTATTCTCGATCAAACCGTTGTGGCAGGAGTTGGAAATATTTATGCCGATGAAGGGTTATTTGCTGCAAAGATTCATCCAGCCACCAAAGTTTCACAAGTTAGTACTGTTAAGCTCCACCGTCTGTTCGATGTACTCAGAGAAGTAATGCAATTAAGTATTAAACTTGGTGGTTCGTCAGACAGGAATTATGTAGATGCCAAAGGTAAAAAGGGGAGTTACCTAAAATTTGCTAAGGTGTTTCGTCGCGAGGGTAAAGAATGTCCGGTGTGTGGAAGTGAAATTACAAAAATCCGCGTAGCAGGACGCGGTACCCACGTGTGTCCAAAATGCCAAAAAATTAAAAAATAATGTCAAAACTCATTGACATTAAAGGTATATATTGATATTATATTCTATCGCCCAGATAGGGTGATGTACCTGAAAAGGGGAATGATATAGATGCAAAAGTTTTTTGACAATCTCGTCAAGATTATCTTTGCACTTGCAGCCGTTGTCTTCTTGCTCGCAATTACGTCGATGTACTTCGGTTATGTGTTGCTTGCTGGCGTTGTGGCTGGTCTGATCGCTGGTGTGGGGCTTCTTCTGAGAGCACGAGCGCGCGATCGCGAACGAATGCGTGACCTACGTCGTGATCTCGACAGAGCTCGTCGATGGCCTTGATGGTGTGCTGGGAGTCCCTAACGTTTCGTTCATTCGATCCGCTATACTTCCCAGCCCCTCTACCTATATCTTTCTCTTTTCTTCTTACTCTACAGATGTAAGCTGTACTGATGAGCCAAAAATGGCGAAAGCAAGAACTCTTTAGCTTTATAGATCGCACTTTATAGATTATCCTTAAGATATGATTTTTTACTTTTACGGAGAAAATAGTTTTGCAATTCAGCAGCAAATAAACTCTCTAACCCAGCAATACGAAAAAAAGACGGGTGGATCTTTAGAGATTGAACGATTTACTATGTCAACGCAACCGCTCAGTAGTCTGTTAAACTCTTTAGCAGTTATGCCCATGTTTGCCAGTAGCCGGTTACTTATTGTGCGAGAATTGGGTTTACTTAAGATTGATAAAATTAAGCTAGAAGAGCTCATTAGTTTGGTATCAGATTCAACTATTTTAGTAATTGTTGATAGTAAACCAGATAAACGGAGCGTTGTGTTTAAAACACTCTCAAAGCAGAAAAATGCGAAAAAATTTGATAATTTAAGCCAATCACAGCTTACGCATTGGATACAACAGCTTACCGAAAAAGAAGCTGGAAATATTGATAATAGAACAACTTCTGTACTCATCGATAAAGTTGGGTTCGATCAATGGCAATTGCAGAACGAAATACAAAAATTAGTGAATTATGACAAGACAATTTCAGTGGATTCAATAAATGCTCTCGTGGTACCAAATGTGCAATATTCTGTTTTTGTTATGACCGATGCATTAGCAAAAAAACAGGTTGGAAAAGCATCAGAAATATACCATCAGCTTGTGGCACAAAATGAACCTGACCAAAAGATTCTTGGAGCAATTATGTATCAGTATCGAGTTTTGGCACTGTGCAAAATTCACGAAGGTGAGGGAACGGCATGGACAAAACAATTTGGCATTGCTCCGTATGCGGCTACTAAAGGAAGTAATTTAGCCCGCAATATGTCACTTGATCAGATAGAGAACGCATACTCTGCAATAATTAATGCAGACATGAGTATTAAAACTGGCCGTTCCGATTCAAATGGAGCATTAGAAGAGCTTCTTATTACTCTTGGAACTATTTAATACGTAACAAAAAACCACCCTGTGCTTTGGGTGGTTTATTGTATTATTTCTTTGCTGTTGGTTTCTTAGGGGCTGCTTTTTTGGCCGGTGTCTTCTTGGCTACCGGCTTCTTAGCAACAGGTTTTGCCTTCTTAGTACCTGGTTTACCAGGGTTTTCGGTACCAAATGGCTTTGAAGCAGCAGCATTATATGCCTTCGTTAGACGAGATTTCTTACGAGCAGCTGTACGTTTATGAATAACACCACGTTTTACTGCCTTATCTACCTCTGCAATAGCTGCAATGAGGGCAGTGTTGTTTTTAGGAGTACCAGCAGCGAGTTCGTCGCGAACGGCACGAAAATTCTTCTTAACTCCAGTTTTGGTTTCCATATTATAAGCTCGGCGCTTTTTTTCTTGGCGCATACGTTTTTGAGCTGATTTGATAATTGGCATAAGTCTTTCTTGATTCCTTTTTCTTGATTCTTTAGATAAGAATGTAACAGAGGTAATGATAGCAGATTAAATGTCTCCTGTAAAGAGTTATGCTATAATATGCACAAATGGAAACACTTGTTCGGCCTGATCTAGAACCAAATCCGACAGACAATTTACACGGCAGGGTAGTAAATCTTGTTCGTGACATGAAAAACGGTGAGCAAGAAATACATACAAAACAGACTGAACGTGGGCAATTGTCTGCTGAGAAACAAAACCGACTCAATACACTTGTACAACGTCTGAAAGCTCAAGAAATTACTCTAGCCGATATTACTCTTGAAGATAAACAGTATATACTTCCACCACGTAAAGTTTTCGAATTAGAGATTCGACATAAATATATGCAAGATAAAGATGATCCAGTTGCTCGATTTGCAGACCTGTTTCTATCAAGTGAAACTGCTTGGAAGGTTCAGCAAACCAAGAATATTCTCGACAGCAAAGGGAAACAACGTACCGAAGCAGAGAATGCAGATTATAAAAAGTATAAACATCAATTAACTGTTTTTAATCATAAATTAAAAGAAGCAATACTACAGACAGATGGGAGTATTAGTCGGTCTGACTTTGTAAATTGGCTTTCAACGGTGGGCAAAATGCCAATCGGAGGAGCTGAAAAACTTATTGCAGGTATAGGTGCAGAAGTAGCAGTTGCTGGCCGAATGCATGCCATCCCAGAAATTGAATCTATTGGAATGCCAACAATTGCAGAAGACGGGAGGGGAGTTGATATTATCGTGCATCTGGAAAATGGTAGGCGTGTAACAATAGACGTAAAAACAGGCGGAAATCAATCGGATGGACACACTACTGCGAATGTAGAAATTAATGTTGAACAATATGAAGTAGAGGGGTTTCAGATAAATGAGGCTTATACAGACGTGGTAGATAGAAGAATAAGATTAGAACTTGGTGTTCTATAGCTTGACATATATTAATAAATAATGTATTGTAGGTTAGCCGAAAGGAGAACCTATGGCTGCCGAAGCCAAACCAACTACCCAAGTGTTTCTACCAGAAGCATCCGCAGGATGTGCTTTCGTTGATCCAGAAAAAGTCTCCCGAGACGAATTTATCGACGATCGTCATCGAGAGCTGGTAACAGCTCATATCGAAACCTGCGAACTCTGTAAAAGGAGGCTCAATAGTTTTCAGCGTAACAACTGAATCGCGCCTTTGTTCTTACCACACGGTAATTGCAAGGGCGCTGTTTTTTTGTTGACAGATATTGACAACAAACCCTTACTATGCTAATATAGAGCTTATGCAAATAACAGAACTCGCAGCTCAATTACAATCCGTTGGATTCAGCGAAAAACAAGCCCGTGTATATGTGGCGGCTTTGTTTTTGGGTCCAAGTGCGGTACAAAAAATTTCTCAGCAAGCTGAGATTAACAGGGCTACGACGTATGTTATTTTAGAAGAACTCGCCAAAATGGGCTTGGTTTCTGAAAGCCAAGAAGGCAAAAAGACTGTATACGTTGCCGAACCACCAGAAGCAATTGCTCGATATTTAGAAAAACAGAAGAATGATATTAACTCGCGCAGTGAAGAACTAAAGAATCTTATGCCAAAGTTGCGCGAAACTTCACGAGCTACGGATGGCGATGATGCTCCACAAGTACGTTTTTATAAAGGCTTAGAAGGTTCTAATCAACTGAGCCAAGAGCTAATACGCAAAGCCAAAAAAGACGATGTAATTTATAGTGTAGTGAACTACGATGAAGCAATTAAAGCAGACCCCTCTAGCACAGGCGTAAGTCGTCGAATTAAAAAAGGGATAACTGCTGAAACAATTTATTATTCTAAAGAAACCGAGTTAACTGCTCAGAAGAAAAGCTTAATTAAAAAACTTACTCGAGTAGATAAAGAATTTCAGGCCGAAATAAATCTATACCCTAACAGAGCGTCTTTTATTACCTATGCTGGTGAAAAGAGTGTCGGTGTTTTAATAGAAAGCCCAAAAATTGTCGAAACTCTTCGGCAGTTATTTGAACTTGCAGAGAAGAATAAACGTCAATAAGTATTGACAAATTATAAATAAATAGGTATGATAAGAGGGTCATTTTTCGACTATTGTGCAACCCGCAGAAAAGTCGAAGTGCCCGCCAGCATCCGTTAGCGGGTGGCCACAGGGGTGATGACTGAAGAAGCAGTAGAGGAGACCACCATGAATAAGTTTGGTGGAGAAGGCCTTCCTGGCTGATCTCAACAGACGCTGCGAAAGCAGCACCATCTCCGATAGGAGAACAAAGTGCCAGAAGTACGTAACACAGAGGTTCGCAAGGATCTCAACGACTACCTGACAGATGTAGAGCGTCTAACCCTGCAAGCAACTGAGCTTGGGGTCAAGACAGTAGTACAAATTCTCATCTGGTTTTGCCGATCACTATTTGGTCGTAGACCGACAATCGTTCCGCAAGACCAAGAATCGCAATCGTGTCCTCACAAAGTACGTATCTAACCGATATGTTACGCCTCACCAAAATATGGTGGGGCGAATTTTTATGTATCAAAGTTTTTTTGCTTGACTAAACAGTAATTTATAGATATAATAGCCCAGATTTCCGCACCTACAAAGAGAGGCATAATGAAGCCAGAATGGCAAAGCCAAAATATCGAAAAAGCTTTTCAGTATTTTTTCCGAGTTATCAACCTTGAATCAGATGCGCGCGGATATGAAGTTTCGGTGACAGATCTTGATCCAAAGATCCTTAACCTTGATTCATCATTTATTTGGATGCAGGATGATAACGTTATTACTTTCAACCTTGATGTAAATGGATGCGTAACTGGTGTTCATGTCGAAGAGTGTGGCACAACAGATCCCAATCCTGAACTTATGCAGACATTGCTCGATGAGGCACAGCAAATCGCCAAAACTAGCGCCAAGTTCTCAGATATTGCACCGCAAATGATTCAAAAAATTGGCCTTCTGTTTGGTGTCCCATTGGATCTTGAGATTGAGTTTAGCGTAAGGTTACATTCTGATGATGATTATATTACAGAAAAGTTATCAGAGCTTATGCTTCACGTTGATATGAGTTTAGATATCACTGAATCTATTGCGTCGTTCGCTACTCGGTGGGAATTAGTTGTAGACCTTCTCGAATCACTCCAAGCAAACCATATCAATGTATCTATTGGCCCAGTAGAGACTGATCACGAGCAGATTCTCGAAACAATGCAAGACCAGGGCATTAACCTACTGAATGAGCATGAATGTTATGTATATGTGCTTGGTATGTGTGGCATGGTTGAGAACATTTGGAGTCTCCATAAGGCCGGGAATGTCTCGATTGACGAAGTAGCAACCGTTGTTGCTGCTTTGCGTGCCACGCTGGCGGTGATACAGCCGTTTGTGCCCGAGGCATATTTTACTCGCTTTCTTCAATAGAGAGCGGGTTTTTTAATACTCACAAACATGATTTTATGCAATATAACAGGTTTAAGTAAGGGAATATGAAATAAAGTGTTAAAAAGTATTGACATTTATTATAATGTTTGCTATACTACCTGACAGTACACCGCAGACCGTGGTGTTGCACCCTGGGGAGGACCCGTCCATGTCAAAGCTTTCCAAGCAGAAGTCCGCTCGGCACAAGATTGGCAGGCGAAAGCTCCGTCAGCCCATCGCCACCGCCACAGTCGACAGCACCCTCGGGGTGCGGAAGGCCGCGTTCACGCTCCATCCGTTCGAGGTGGATCGGCTCGCCCACAGCGATCTGACCCAAGACGAGCTCGAGTTGGTCCTCGCGGACTAGTCGACATCGTCGGCGGGGCGAGCGAAAGCTCACAAGAAGCCTGGCAACAGAATTCTTGCGGCCTGTGCGGGTCGTTAGCCTCTAAAAGGGCATACACACAATAGCTTGGTCTCGCTACCAATAAGACCGCGCCACTGCACTGGTGTTCAACTCGAATTGCTCGAGAGTGCAAACACCCCGGCTTAATTGCCGGGGAGCTGTCTCCTGAATTAACAGGACTGATGAGTCCGCCCACCGGCGCGACGAAACAGCATTCAATTCTGTGCTCAGCTGCCTTGCTTGCTTTGCTAAGCAACAACTACCAGTGCCAAATATTTAAATACTAAATGGGCAGATTGGTAGAGCTTGTAAGTAGGCAGGCAGGTGCGCACAAAAGCGCAATAGCACCTTTACTAATTCGAAATAAGGTTTCTTCAAAAGTAGGTACGACCGAAATGAGGAACCTTGCTGCAGGGGGACTGTAAGCCATGCGCGCTAACCGATACGATCGGACCGATGCATGCTGGCATACTGTAGCAAAATCATAAGCCACACCCGGGTGTGCGCTCTCTGGCCTCCACCAGATCGAGCGCCGCCCGAGGTGGCTGATAAATCGAACACAGCAACAGCTGTAAGAACCCTGGTCGCCGTCGCGTACGCGTGCGCGGATGGGTCTCCACAACAAGTGAGAGACAGTCTGTGCGATTGCTCGCGCAGGTAGGGTTGAAGGGTAAGGCTCATGTATAGCCTTGTGTCGGTGCTGCAGCGCTCCCCAGAAAATGACACTTAAGTGAGCAGGCTTATACCGACCATCCGGTTTGCCCACATTCTCCCTTCGGGGATCCACTCGTTGGGTCCTCGGAGGGTCTCAACACGATTTCTCAAAGAATTGAGAACTCATGTTGAGGCTTTTAATAGGGATCACGAACATTGAACACAAGAATTATTCCAAACTATAAACTGTTTGGAATTTTTGTATAAATATTATAAGCATAAGAGTTATGCAAACCTGGTCGTTCCCGTAAGTTACCTCAATTTACTGAGATCTCTTACGGGGCTGATCGGTTTCGACAGTGCTCCCAAAGCAATTTTTGCAACCCGTCTTGCTCAGAGACGTTAAACAGGGCACCGCAATAATCGCCGCCTGATACCAGACGCGATCGACTAAGAGTCGGGGCCAAATCACCACAGCCTGGCAACAGAAGTGGAGATTGACATTCGGAAAGACGAATGACGAGCTGAAAAGACAGCCTGACTTCTAGCAAAGACTAGATGGTGCGGAGACCCAACTCCAAGGTGGCCATAAAGCCGAAATTTGGGAATGGTTGTAGCGAGAATTGTGGCGGTGTGCTGGACGGGGGTTCGATTCCCCCCAGCTCCACGTCGTGTTGCGGTGACGGCTTACCGCCTACTCTGCCGAGCCAAAAGCTTTGCAGAGTAGGCCAACTGCCTATACCGCAACACTCCTTCTCAAACCAAAACAGTATTGTTTTGGTTTGTAATGTCTGAATAATCAAGCACGCACCTCTGGCTCAATCGTGAAAAGAGCCTAGAGTGTACAGCAGGAGAGAATGTATAATCTTCTAGCCAAGGCACATCACAACGCCGCCGCGACGTATTCGCGGCCCGACCAGAGTTCTTAATATTTAAGTGTTCTGGTCGGGAGAGTCCCGATAGACTGCACCTAGAAGAGAGGGAAAATGAACCCTGAAGAGATGGTTCTGCATCAAGAGAGAGTGGGGCAAACCCAGCTCGTCAATTCAGCTCAGCTTCCTGCTTCGATCACCGATGAAGAGAAAGAGTATTTGCAAGCATGTGGTGTTGTGTTTGGTGAGAAGAACAGCGAAATCTTCGTTGAGGTGATCTTTCCGGACGGCTGGGCGGTAGTTCCGAGTTTCGAGCCACGATTGAGTGCATTGGTCGATGAGAGAAACCGTGAGCGTGCACGTATCGTTTACAAGCACACATTCTACAACCATTATTCCTGGTTTGGACTTACCTGTCGATACAATGTCCGTGATTGGGATCCCGCTGAAATATTGGAAGATCGTGGTCTGTGTGAATTCGTGAGAGAAGTAGCAGATGGCGGCAGTGCATTACAGGCCACTGGCGAAGCAATCTTTCTCTGTTCAGCCGAGATACCGGCTGAAGGGCATGGACTGATATGCCTGCAAAGAAAGCTCGTTGGCGCGCACACCGTGATGCCGTAGGTCAGGCAACAGCGTGGCTCGCAGGGCATTTTCCTGATTATCGCAATCCATTTGCTTATTGGGATTAATTTTTGCCCCAAGTCGTTAGTACTCGACTTGGGGCTTTTCTTTTTGTTATATTTCTGATAGTATTCGTATCCGTTCGTACCTCGAAAGTAAAAGAAGGAGTAGCGTTATGCGCGCTATTGTTATGATTGGCATCACCGGATCTGGTAAATCAACGTATATCAAAAAAGAATTGTCGAATGTGCCTAATCCTGTAATCATTTGCCCGGATGACATTCGGGCTGAGCTCACTGGCGATGCTGGCGATCAAAGCAAGAATGATGAAGTTTGGCAACTGGCTTGTCAAAGAGCAGAACAGGCTTTGCAAGTAGGAAAGGTTCTCATTTTTAATGATACCAATGCCAAAAAGCTCGATCGTGTTGGTTTGCTAGAGTTCTTAAGGTCAGTTATGGGCTTAGAAGGCTTTATTAAGGGGATTTGGCTGAAAACACCCCTTGATGTGTGTATAGAACGCAATGCTCAGCGCACGCGTTCAGTGCCCCAGACGAGTGTGGAACGTATGTATTTCGCCTTGCTTTCTGATCCGCCGCGGGTATATGAGGGGTTTGATCAACTCTACGTACCAAATGTGTAATGATATTGGCTATCTTTTTTAGATAGCCTTTTTTATATTTGTTATACTTAACAGAATGACACGAATCACACCAGATAACTTTGCTGAGTTTAGCCCAGATTTGTGGAAGCATTCAAGTGAAGCTAATAAATTTGGTGAAAACGCGGTTGTTCTACCAGAGAAGCTTTCGGTAGATCTAAAAAACTTAGTTAAGAACCAGCAAGATAGCGGATATAGCACCGAAATTATTCAACTCAGTGATGTAGATGCACAAGAAAAATATCAAAACAATTGCTATGTATACCACCGTGTGCCAGATAATATGCTTGGCTCGACCTTGTATCCACTCAATCAACTTAAAACTATTAATTCTGATCTGTACAAGCTCTACGCAGAAGGATATCGCACTCGCCAAAAACTCATGCAGACTCAAGTGCCGGTTCTAAACTGCTTGTGGAACGATACGCTATTTTTTAGCCCAACACACCCTCAGAAATTGTATGATCTGGCAAAAGAGTGTGGAATAGCATCTCAGTGGAGGTTTAAAAGGTTTTATGCATGCAAAATAGGTGAAGATATTAACCTAGAAAAGGCTGTGATATTTTATCGAGTGGGTGAACAAATGGATGAAATAGTATATCGTCCCGCCAAAGAAGTAAGAATAGCTGAGCTTAACAGGGTTCCAGAATTAACTCGAGCGTACTATGCATTAGTATCAAAGAAAGGGGAAGATCTCTTTCCTTACCAATTTGTTCCACAATTGCTCTATAAAGGTGAAGTTTCTATTTCGAACGTCAAAATTATAGAAATTACGTAAAAGAATCAACCTTAAAAACCCCTAAATAACCTTGACAATTACTCTTATGTTTGCTATAATTGCCAATTGAATATAAAATAATTCAATTATGAATCAAGAATTAACCCCCAAACAACAGACTGTCGAGCTTATTAAGCAAGCCAACCATATCTTGCTCGTAACTGGGCGTGAACCAAATAATGATCAGTTAAGTGCTATGGTAGCGCTCGATCTTATATTAGGACGTGCTGGCAAGCAAGTAAGCGCAATTATTACGGGTGAATTACCAAAAGCAAAGCAAATACTCGATATAAAAGGTATTAGCCGAGATCTAACTGGCATACGCGA
>JAHFOQ010000008.1:19083-41810 GCA_023261595.1 bacterium
TTTTATTATTCGTTTAGATACTAAGGGAGTAGAAGTAGACAAGCTTCGTTACGAAACAAACGAAGATAACTTAGAAGTAATAATCTCACCATTCTCTGGCAATTTTACTGCGCAAAATGCTACGTTTGACTACGGCGCATTTAAATTTGATTTAGTTATTGTTTTAGGTTCTTCGCAAATTAGTCGAATCGATACAATTTTAGAAAAAAACCCAACGATATTTGATGGCCTTCATCTTATTAATATTGATTGTCATAGTTCGAATGAAAATTATGGAAGCGTAAACTACGTTGAACCATATGCTAGCTCTGTCTGTGAGATGCTTGTAGGGGTTATCGAATCTGTTGCACAAGGCATGATTGATTATCACGTTGCTACCGCATTACTTTGTGGAATAATGGCTTCTACTAAGGGCTTTACTGCACCAAGTACCTCTGCAAAGAGCCTAACTATTGCTGCACAGATGATGAGTGCTGGAGCAAAACAGCAAGACATAGTAAATGTACTGTTTAGCCAAAATCGTAATGAAAGACCAGAACCGAAAAAGGTTGAAAGTAATAGCCACGGTTTTTCAATTATGAATCCTCCAAAAATAGAATCTAAGCCAAAAGCTCAAGACAAACCAGAACAAAAAGCCGAGACCATTGCGGATAAATTAGCAAAACAAGGCGTTGAACTTACCCAAGAGGGCGTAAAAGACGCAAAAACTGGCGAAGTTATCAAAGACGAACCGGTAGAAGAGAACAAAGAAGGCGAGGAAACTCCAAGCCCAAAAAAGTTCAAAAATCCCAAGCCGACAAAGAAGTAAGTGCCGGTTTATTTAAAGGCCGAATAATTGGTGGGCAGCTGGTTACATAAATGTAGCCACAGCTTCTGAGCTTCGAAAATTTTCGAGGTTAAGAAGCTGGAGCAATCTAGCCGAATAGTTCCTTGCAATACCCTGATCACGAGGGTTTCGTGATATCCGACAGACAAAAGGACGGTCATAGTGAGCCGACTTACCCAAGCAAACGGTGATGATCTGAGGAATTTTATTACTACAACTGCTCGAGTATGGATGAATTTGAAACTTGTTAAGTACAACAGCTTTGGTGTCGAAGTTCTTATTGCTCAAAAGCCTGGTTCTGATTTTACAAATGCGACAGTCTTTAACGAGGGCGACAACCAGTCTGGTACGGCGCATGACACCTTGTGGTACCGCGCCAATGCCAAGGGTAAAAACCTCATCTGCCTTACTACTGGCTTGGATAGCTACGAAGCTGTTCGTATGTATCCTGGTTTGGTTACACAGATCGACGGTGCTTTCCCTTGGGGTGGCGCTGTTATCGACACGCGCTATGGCATCATCGTAGGTGTGAGCGGCTTCAAAGAAGACGAAGACATTCTCTTTGCCAAAACCATCCTTAACCGTCTGGTAATGCTGCTCGATCGCGACGGCAATGATGTGTTGATCGATGCGCGTAAGCGTGGTGAACAAGCGGGACAGGCTGGTGCCGACCGATTCACCAGGATCACTGAAGGCTTGGAACAGATTGGATCTGCAGCCATTTTCCCAGGTCAAGTGAGTTAGTTAATAATGCAAGGAGCACAGCCCGATCTTCATTGATCGGGCCAACTCCCAAGGTAATCTGGTAAGATTATTTTAGGAGCTGAAATGAAATTTACAGAAGGTATATATTTAATTAATAAACCTCGCGGACGGAGTAGTTTTAGTATGGTTGCTCAAGTTCGTCGGCTTTCTGGTATAAAAAAAGTTGGTCATGCTGGTACGTTAGATCCAGAAGCAGAAGGTTTGCTTATTGCTTTGGTCGGAAAAGAATATACCAAGAAATCTGATGAATTCTTAAAACTCCCTAAAACTTACGAATTTACGCTGAAACTTGGAGAAACCTCAACTACTGGCGATGAAGAAGGAGAAAAAACTCGTGTTTCTGCGAAAAAACCAACTAAACAGGCAGTTCTTGATGTAATCGAGACACTTACTGGTGAATCTGAACAGATTCCGCCAATCTATAGTGCTATTAAGGTTGGTGGGCAAAGAGCATATAAATTAGCTCGAGAAGGTAAGAAAGTCAGTATAGAACCGAGAAAAATTACTATTACGCATTTTGAAGTTCTTTCTTACACCTATCCAAAACTACAGTTAGTTGCTGATGTAAGTTCTGGTACCTATATTCGTTCTCTCGGAGAAGATATTGGAACAAAACTCGGTAGCGGGGCATATTGTACAGATATAAAACGTACCAAAATCGGCAAATTTAGCTTGAATAAGGCAATAACACTTGAATAATACTCTGGTATCTGCTATACTGGTCTCAACATATGCTAACACAAGAAACCAAGCAGAAAGTTATCTCAGGATCTTCGAATCATAAAAAAGATACTGGATCTACCGAGGTACAAATAGCGCTTTTTACGGCGAAAATTAATGAGCTTACCGCTCATTTAAAGGAACACAAGAAAGACAACCATTCTCGTCGTGGTCTTTTGGCAATGGTAAGTAAACGTCGTCGTTTACTCGATTACTTAGCCAAAAAAGACTCTAAGAGTTATGAAGCGCTAGTAAAGAAACTTAAACTTCGTCGCTAGTGTATGTTTTAACAATTGAATAAAAAGTTAGTTCGATGGTTGGTGATAGAGTTGCGCGATCACATTTTGTGTTCGATCTCGTGGCCCTCTTAACTAACAACATCATTCGAACTTTCTTTTCAAGAAGAAAGGAATAGCATAATACTATGAAGATCATCCATCCTTTTGGTGGTAAACAAATTAAATTAGAAACCGAATTTGCAGGTAAAAAACTCGAATTCGAAACTGGCAACTTAGCTTTTCGAGCAAATGGTGCAGTAACCGTTCGGTATGGCGACACGGTAGTTTTGGCTACAGCAGTAGTGCAAGCCGCTCGCCCTGATACTGATTTCTTTCCATTATTAGTAGATTACGAAGAACGTATGTACGCTAGTGGTAAAATCTCTGGTTCTCGTTTTATGAAACGCGAAGGACGCCCTTCTGATCAGGCAGTATTAGTAAGTAGACTCATCGATCGACCAATCCGCCCGCTTTTCCCAAAAGGGTATAGAGGTGATGTACAGGTAATGGTAACGGTATTAAGTGCAGATTTAGAACAAGAACCCGATATTATTTCGGTTATTGCGGCTTCAACTGCTTTAATGCTCACCGGCGCTCCATTCGATGGACCAGTAGCAGCAGCTCGAATCGGTCAAATCGAAGGAAAATTAGTAGTAAACCCTACCGTAAGTGAACAACTTGAAAGCAAACTTAACTTAACTGTTGCCGGTACCAAAGAAGCAATTATGATGGTAGAAGCAGCCGCGATGGAAGTAGAAGAAAAAACCATCGTTGAAGCTCTCGAACTTGCTGTTAAAAGTTGGCAGCCAGTGATTGCACTGCAAGAAGAGCTTGTGAAACAAATGGACGTAAAACCTTTGGAATATGAACTCTTTACTCCTTCAGAAGAAGTTGTTGAAAAAGTTACGGAATTTGTAAGTGGCAAACTTGGTGAGAATATTCGTTCTGCTAACAAACAAGAACGCCATGAAGCTATTGAACAGCTTAAAACCGAAGTAATGGCTGAATTTGGCCTTCTTTCTGATGAAGTTGAAGCTGATGATAAGGTTCGGTTTGGCCACCCAGATGTAGCCAATGCATTCGAGAAAGTTATCGACAAAGAAGTGCGTCGTGCAATCTTAGAAGATGGTCACCGACCAGATAATCGTAAAACTACTGAGATTCGACCAATCAGCAGCCAAATTGGGTTATTGCCACGCACTCATGGTAGTGCTGTGTTTACTCGAGGAACCACTCAGGCTCTTACTATTACAACCCTTGGCCCAACCAGCGATGCACAGCTAGTGGATACCATGGAAGAAGACACGGAAAAACGCTATATGCATCATTATAATTTCCCGCCATTTTCTACGGGAGAAGCTCGCCCGGTTCGATCGACCGGTCGGCGTGAAATTGGCCACGGTTACCTAGCTGAAAAAGCTTTAGTACCTGTTTTACCAGAACTTGAAGAATTTCCGTATACCATTCGAGTTGTTTCCGAACTACTTTCTTCTGCTGGTTCTACTTCTATGGCAAGTGTGTGTGGTTCAACGCTGAGTCTTATGGACGCAGGTGTACCAATCAAGACTCCAGTGGCAGGAATTGCAATGGGCTTAATGATTGATCACAAAAACCCGAAAAAGTACGTTATTCTTTCTGACATTCAAGATGCCGAAGATTTTGCGGGAGATATGGACTTTAAAGTTGCTGGATCTAAGGATGGAATTACTGCGTTACAAATGGACATTAAAGTGAAAGGTATTTCTGCTGGTATTATGTCTGAAGCTTTAGCTCAGGCAAATGAAGGCAGAATGCACATTATG
Organism: bacterium; assembly: GCA_023261595.1. Taxonomy (GTDB): domain Bacteria; phylum Patescibacteriota; class Saccharimonadia; order CAILAD01; family BJGX01; genus JAHFOQ01. Next base: position 23,475 of record JAHFOQ010000008.1, read on the forward strand.
GGTGAAATGGCCAAAACTATCGATAAACCTCGAGACGACGTAAGTCCATTTGCACCACGCATTACCAAGCTTACTATTGATCCGGAAAAGATTCGTGAAGTAATTGGTAAGGGTGGAGAAACTATTCAGAAAATCACTGCCGAAACTGGAGTTGAAATTGATATTGAAGACTCAGGACTGGTAATGATTTATTCTGATGACCAAGCGAAAGCCGAAGCTGCTAAGCAGTGGGTAGAGATGATTGTTGCCGAACCAGAAATTGGCCAGACCTATACGGGTAAAGTAGTAAAATTGATGGACTTTGGTGCTTTTGTTGAGATAATGCCTGGAAAAGAAGGTATGGTACATATTAGTCAGATTAGATCGGAACGAGTTGAAAACATTAACGATGAACTTAGCGAAGGTCAGGCAGTTAAGGTTAAACTTACCGAGATAGATGATAGGGGACGGTTAAACTTAACCATGCGAGATATTGAACAACCGAAATAGTCGCCCGAGCCGCATCGACCAATTGGTCGATGTCACTGGGGTGAATATTGTGACAACTGAAGAAAAACAAGCCAAGCTAGATGAGATTGCAGCAGCCATAATTGGGCGGGAGCTGAATCTTGAAATCGCTAAAAGTTGTCTCAATCCCGTTCCTGGAGAAGGAAATCCTGATGCAGAAATTATGTTCATTGGTGAAGCACCAGGAAAACAAGAAGATCAAAAAGGTGAACCATTTGTTGGTGCGAGCGGTAAATTTTTAGAAGAAATGCTCCAATCAATTAATTTGCGTCGCGACGATGTGTTTATTACAAACATCGTAAAATTTCGTCCGCCAGATAACAGAGACCCAAATGAGCAAGAAATAAAAGCTTGCCTTCCGTATCTTTTAGCTCAAATAAAAATTATTCAGCCAAAGTTGATTATATTTTTAGGCCGACACAGCATGAATGTGTTCTTTCCAGAACTGAAGATTTCTGAAGCTCATGGCAAAGTTTTTCGTCGTCAAGGAAAGGTATTCTTACCACTCTATCATCCAGCCGCCGCGCTGTATAACGGGGGAATGCGCACTGTTCTGCTTGAAGATTTTTCACAGATTCCCGCCATTTTAGCTACCGTAGATAAATAGCATGTCATTCTTAGCAAAGTAAATAATTTAATCAATTGTTTGTTCTGCTCAGAGTGACACATATAGTAAAAATAAGAAACCCTCATACATGTATGAGAAAAGGAGAAAATAGTACACATAATGGATAACAAAGATAATAAAAAACCACTGAATTCACGCCCGCTTACCGCGGCTGATTTAGGTATGGGCAAATCAGAAAAGCCACGACAAAAACCGCAAGGAACTCGTTCGAATGCCGACCCAGTAACTGGCGGCACTCAGCCAACAAACTTTAATGGTGCGGCTAAAAAAAGCCAAACCTCGAATCAAGACAAGCCAAATAACGATCGAGCTGCAAGTGCAGACGGATCGAATACTGCAAACGGACAAAAACGAACTTGGAATAAAAATCAAAATACTCAAGGAAAAAATGGTCAAGGACAGAAACAACGTAATGGTCAAGGTCAAAATCGTGGAAATGGACAGGGTAGAGGAAGCAACCCGCATGCCATGCGTCGTCGTTACGATCGTGGTCCTGCAGTGTTTTCAGAAGGGAGTTTTAATAGTGAAGGTACTACTGCAAAATCAACTATTGGTGCAACCGTCCCAAAATCTGTCGGCTTAAGTAAAACTGATGCCGGCAAACTCAAAATAATTCCACTTGGTGGACTTGATAAAATTGGTAAGAACATGATGGCGCTCGAATACGAAGACGACATTATCGTAATGGATCTTGGTTTTATGTTTCCAGGTCCGGATATGCCAGGAATAGATTATATTATCCCCGATACAACCTATCTAGAAGAACGTAAACATAAAATCCGTGCTCATCTTATTACTCATGCTCACGAAGATCATGTTGGTGGTATTCCTTTCTTGCTTCCTAAACTTCCTGCACCAATTTATGCTGCACAATTTAGTATTAAATATATCGAACGAAAGCTCGAAGAATACAAACTACCATTTAAGCCAGATATGAGAATCATCGACCAAGATGCGGGGCAGAAGATTCAACTTGGTGCATTTTCGGTAGAATTTATTCGCATTACTCACTCTATTCCAGATGCTTGCTCAATTGCGATACATACCCCAGTGGGGACTATTATTAATACGGGCGACTGGCGATTTGATAATGATCCAATCGATGGTAAGCCTAGTAACAAAGCACGTCTTAAAGAACTCGGTGATGCTGGCGTACTTATGTTGATGTGTGATAGTACAAGCTGTGAAAAAATGGGCTATAGCCCGAGCGAAAAGGGTATTACCGACACACTCGACGAAATCTTTGTGCGTAACTACAATAAACGCGTTATTGTGGCATCCTTCTCGAGTCAGGTAAACCGTATTCAGCTGATTATCGATGGTGTTGCAAAAGCAAAACGAAAACTTGCCATTGTAGGGAGAAGTTTGCTTGCTAATACCGAGCTTGCAGTTAAGATGGGATATATTAAGATTCCTGCAGGAGTCTTGGTCAAAGCTGATCAAATTAAAAATGTTCCAGATGCCGAACTTGTAGTACTCGCTACTGGTTCTCAAGGTGAAGAAATGGCTGTATTGAACCGTATGGGTCGAGGTGAACACCGGGACATTAAGCTAAAAGCTTCTGATGTTGTTGTGTTGTGTAGCTCGATTATTCCAGGTAACGAAAAAGACGTATGGGGAATGGTTGATAATCTCTATCGTTGGGGACCATATGTTTACCAACAAGACATGCGTGATTTTGATGACCTTGGTATATTACATACCTCTGGACACGCCTATTACGATGAAGTAAAAGAAATGATCGAACTTGTTCGACCAAAGTATTATTTACCAATTCATGGTGAAGTCCATCACTTGGTGCATAATGCCGAAATAGCGAAGCGAACCGGCATTATTAAGCCAGAGAACATCTTTGTTATCGAAAATGGTCAAACACTCGAGGCTACCAAAGACGAAACTATCAAACTTGGACCAATCGTTCAATCTGGCTCTGTCTTAATCGACGGATCAGGAATTGGTGACGTACAAGAGATCGTACTAAAAGATCGTTTGGCTATGGCAAGCGATGGGGTATTTACCATTATTGCTACGGTAAATCGAAAAACAGGCAAACTCGTAACCAGCCCAGATATTATTAGCCGTGGATTTATCTACGTAAAAGATAACGAAGAGCTGATGAATAAATCTCGTCAGATTGTAAAGAACGTGTTTGCAAAGCGTAATCCACGAACACCTGCTAACTCACCAATTGTAAAAAATCGAATTCGTGACGAAATTAGTAACCTACTGTATAAAGTTACAAAACGTACGCCTATCGTTCTTCCTGTTGTTATTGAAGTTTAGTAACGATCAATATTGACAATAATCCCGACAAAATGATATAGTTGTCGGGATTTATTGTATCTTCTAATAGTTAGGAGAGAGATGTCAGCACCTCGAAGTAAAGAATATACAAAGCTGTGCCTAGATATTTTTCTCATGGATGTAATGCAGCTCGAGTCAGAACTTGAGCGGTTAGCTTGGTTAAGTCCCGATCCAACCTCGATTCTTACCGGTGACGTTACATTTGCAGAATATGAGTTTTTACTGTTAACTGAGAGAGACTTTAAGGTGAATTGTATGGGTAAAGCAACTGGGCTTATTGATGAGATTCATTCATTTCTTGCAGATGCATAAAATGTAATTGACAATCTATTCTGTAAGCGTAAAGTAGTAGCTAACGGCAGTGTAGGGGGCATGCAGTTCGTACCTTAGGGAGGGCGGAATGGCCAGTAGTGTTGACCCCGTTCAAGAAGAAGCGGTTGTGATGCAGTTAAGTGAAATGCTCTATTACGAAGTTAAGCAAAAACTACACACTCTCTCTGACGAAGATATCACACGGATGTGGATTCATGTCTGTGCGGAGCATTTTCATCCTGATACAGAATTCGAATTTTTTAAACTCGAAGGCAGAATGGCTGCCGATGAGTTTGTTGACATGTTGATGGAAGAATTTGATGAACGAAGCCATCGATCTGCACTGCCGCAGACCGCATAACATATTTACTATAATTTGAAGGAGAGATCTTTCAGTTCTCAGGCCTAGCAATAGGCCTATTTTTATGAAGTAAATAATTTGACAAGACTTGTTTTTGTGTCCTAACTGTGCTATAATGGTTATGTTATGAGGGTAAAATATATTCAATTACATAGTTCTTGTTGCTTCTCGAAAGATACACTTCGAGGTGTGACAAGAACTATTTTTGTTTCTTCTCTAGCCAGAGTAATAAACCAAGAGGTATAATAGGTCTTTATGGCAAAAAAACGCAAAACTACCAGAGCTAAAAAGAAACAGCAAAAGAAAGACGCTAAGGTCTTAACTCGCAGTGCAAGCCGAGAAATAACCGCTATTTTATTAATAATGGTTGCAGTTTTCTTGGTACTTGCAATGCTCAATTTTGCTGGCGCACTTGGTCAGTGGACTCTCTTGGCAACCAAATTTATTATTGGGCAGGCGGTATATGTATTGCCTCTAGCTTTACTTATCTCGGCGTATTTGTTGTTTCGCACAAATGAAGAAGAAAACCGTGGTTATAAGCTTAATCACCTTATTGGTACGATCTTGTTCTTTATTTTCTTAAGTGCACTCATTCAGGCCATTATGAATCCGACTAATCCAGAAATCGCCCAGATTGGACAGTATGGAGGAATAATTGGGTATGCAGTGTATTCGGTAATGTCACCAGTTCTTAATCGTCCAGTTTCTATATTTATACTTTCTATGTTGCTCTTGGTCAGTATTGTTATTGCTGCCAATGCGAGCTTGCGTGAGATATTCCGCCGATTATTTGGTAAAAATAAAGAAGAAGGTGACGCGCAAGAAAAAGAAGAAATTCAAGATAATAAATTCCAAATAAATACTAAGCTACCTATAAAGGGCACAATCGGCAAAGAAGATAGAGAAGAAGAGAAGAAAAACGAACCAATTGTGTATTCAGATGATAAAGACTGGAAGTATCCGAGTATTGATATTTTGCAGGCTACCAGTACACAGCCAGATCCAGGTGATGCGAAAGCAAATGCCAAGATTATTTCTGGTACTTTTGCCGATTTTGGATATGAAGTAAAGATGGAAGGCGTTGATGTTGGTCCGACTGTAGCACAATATAGTTTAAAACCACCAACTGGAGTTAATTTAAGTAAGATTGCATCACTCGATAGAAACTTAGCCTTAGCACTCGAAGCTACACAAATTCGAATTGAAGCTCCTATTCCCGGTAAGAGCTTAGTTGGTATCGAAGTGCCAAATAAAAAAGGCGCGATGGTACGTATTAAAGATATCTTTCAGGATAAAGAGTATGAATCTCAGAAGTCGAAACTCGCATTTGTGCTTGGTCGTGATGTGGCAGGTGACATTATTGCGTATGATCTGGCCAAAGCACCCCATCTACTTGTGGCAGGTGCAACCGGAACTGGTAAGTCTGTTATGATTAATGCTTTGCTTATGAGCTTGTTGTATCGAAATAGCCCAAGTGAACTAAAACTTATTATGGTTGACCCAAAACGAGTTGAGCTCAGTTTGTATAATGACATCCCACATCTTTTAACTCCGGTAATCACTGAATCTGATAAAACGGTTTCTGCTCTTAAGTGGGCGGTAGCCGAAATGGAACGACGACTTAAACTTTTATCTGAATACAATAAACGAGATATTGGTGAGTATAATCAACAGAAAGATATTGATAGAATGCCATACATTGTCATTATCATTGATGAGCTATTCGACCTGATGATGCAAGCTGGTAAAGATGTAGAAAGTCTTATTCAGAGAATTTCGCAGATGGCTCGTGCGGTTGGAATTCACCTTGTGCTCGCTACTCAGAGACCAAGTGTGAATGTTATTACCGGTACGATTAAGGCTAACGTGCCGGCTCGTATTGCACTTACTACTGCAAGCCAGGTCGATTCTCGAACCATTATTGATATGGGTGGTGCCGAAAAACTCTTAGGTAAGGGTGATATGCTCTTTGCCAGCCCAGAATTCATTAAGCCAAAACGTATCCAGGGCGTATTTATGAGTAACGAAGAAGTGAGTGCAGTTACGAAATTCTTACGAGAACAGCGAAAACCTGAATATAATGAGGAAGTATTATCACAAGCGGTGAATATGAAGGGTGGTTCTGGTGGAGGTGGCAGTTATGATGCGATGGATGATGATTTATGGCAACAAGCAGCCGAAGTAGTGATTGCTGCCGGCAAAGGTAGTTCGAGCTTACTGCAACGACGTCTTGGAGTTGGCTATGCACGCGCCGCGAAACTAATTGATATTCTTGAACAAAAAGGTGTGGTTGGTCCAGCTAATGGAAGTAAACCGCGCGAGATCTTGGTAAGTGGAATAGAAGATCTTGGTGGTGGAGCCGAGGAAGAGTGAGTCCGCACGAGCAAAAAGACACCAATTCACTCTTACACTCTCCCGCCAGCTTAAAGCTCTCTGTAGCGGAACTTTTACGCAAACGGAGAGAAGAGCTCGGCAAAGATCTCAAAAACGTCGAAGCAGCTACAAACGTTCGTACAAAATATCTCGAGCGTATAGAGATTGGAGATTATGAGCATTTGCCCGATGACGTATACACACTGGGGTATATTAAAAGCTATGCTGACTATCTGGGTTTCGAAACAACGCCTGTTATTAATATGTATAAAAAAGAGCGAGCGAGTTTTAACCAAGATCATGGTCAGAGTTTATTAATACAAAAAGCGAGTCGCTTAGGACTTAAGCCGATCGGCAAGAAGGGTTTTGCATTTACTTCAAAAAGTCTACTTATTCTCTTTGCGAGTTTAGTATTTGTATTAATAGTGGTATATTTTGGCTGGCAAATTGCAATTTTAGCTTCCCCGCCAACACTCAATATTAATTCTCTCCAAGATAAAACCACATCTGGTTATATTATAATTTCAGGTCAGGCTGACGGTGGAGCAGATGTTTTTATTAATGGCTCACCAATTCTTACCAACCCCGACGGAAGCTTTTCAGAACGAGTTTCATTAGTTGATGGTGCAAATCAAATAAAAATTTCGGCGCGTTCAAAACTTGGTAAAACTACCACAGAAACAAAAACAGTAAATGCTTCACTTGCTAAGGCAGCAGAAACCAATCAAATTTCAAATACACCAATAGATGGAGTAGAAGCGCAAGTTAAAATTACCAATCAAGCTACGTGGCTAATTGTGCAAGCAGATGGTCAAGATTTGTTCCGTGGTACAGTACTTCCCGATACAAGTCAGGTTTTTAAGGCAAAGAATCAAATTAAAATTACTACTGGTAATGCCGGCAATACTCAACTGTTTATTACAAATGCAAACGTTGCTAACAAAGATTTAGGAAAAATTGGACGTGAAGGTGAAGCTAAGTTAGATATAGAATTTAGCAAAGATACTCAGTTTCAATAAAATTTTGGTATAATTATTAGATTATGGCGAAAGATGCATCCCTAGACATAGTAAGTGAATACGATTTAAGCACGATGATTAATGCGTGCGATCAAGCTGCCCGCGAAATTGCTACGCGTTATGATTTTCAGGGTACTGGTGCAAAACTTACTTTTGATCGAGATGCAAATAAAATCGAAATTGAGGCGAATAGCGAACTTAAGCTCGAAGCGATGATTGGCGTAATAGAGAGTAAGTTTATTAAAGCTGGTTTGAGTTTAAAGTTTCTCGATAAATCAGAGGAGATGACCGAAAATAATATGATTTCCCGCAAGACACTCCCGCTTATTAAGGGCCTCGATCAAACCAAAGCCAAACAGATTACAGCATTAATTCGAGAGAAGTTTCCGAAAGTAAAAACCCAGATTCAAGGCGAAGCAGTACGCGCTACTTCTGGTTCTCGAGATGACTTACAAGCAGTTATGGCAGCACTAAAATCCGCTGATTTTGATTTTCCGGTGAGTTTTAATAACTTTCGCTAACCTTTACTTCGGTTATTAACTAATATATACTCTTTGAAGTTTGTACCTATCACCCATGAAGGAGATGCTGTGTCTAACTTAGACACCGAACTGCAAAGTTCTATTCAAAAAGAGCTTTCTAAGCTCGAAAAGCTTTCGCCTACACAAATCACTGCCCGAGTGGCTGGTCATCGTAGAGGTATCAATGATCCGTCTGGCTTGTTGGCAAATTGGCTTGCTGAAAAACTGAGTCAAGAAAAAATGATTGTTAAGCCTGTTCAGAATGTTGATAAGAATCTTGAAGTTTCCGTTCAACAGTCAAATGATGTAATCATTGTTATCAAGTTTCATGTTGGTACTAGCCTCCAAGATTTTCTCGGTATCAGGAAGAAGTCTGATCTCGTTCCAGGAGCCACGCTCACTCCCGAACAAGCCATCCTGATCAGAGCAATAATTGATCGTGATGGAGGGGATGAAAGAAGTCTTATTCTACGGCTTTTTAATGAAGGTTTTGTGAATTCTCCTTTGGTGAAAAATTTTGTTCGGCGTCTCAAGCGTCATCCAGAGTGGCATGCCGGGATGCATGAGGCCGGGCTGTATCCTGCAGACATCTTTTCTGCCTATAGGAAAATCTGCAAAGATGCAAAGAAGTATTAAGTAACTATACCCAAGACAAAAAAGTCTTGGGATTTTTCATTCTTGTGCTTTACGATAGCATAAATACACTTGTACAATAGAGTAAGAAATTTTCTTTAAAAAAGAGTGTTGACATGTACGTTCTGTGTTCGGTATATTGGATATGTAAGAATAAAAACCGAACAATATACCAAGTTCGAATATAAGGAGGAACACACATGGCAACTGCTACAAAAACTAAGCAAAGTAAACAGAAGGAGAACATTGTGTCAGCAGACAATACGAAACGAAGTAACAAAAGTGAAGAAAATAGCAAAATGACTTCAGGCGAGAAAACTGCTCGTCTTAAAGCTGTCGATTTAGCGGTCGAACAAATTGAGCGTCAATTTGGGCAAGGTTCTATTATGAAGCTCGGTGAAGGATCAAAAGTATCAGTTGATACATTTCCGTCCGGTAGTCTCTCTCTCGACATGGCTCTTGGTGGTGGAATTCCACGTGGACGTATTGTCGAAATTTATGGTCCAGAATCAAGCGGTAAGACTACCTTGGCCTTACATGCAGTAGCTGAAGTTCAAAAAAAAGGTGGCCTGGCTGCGTTTATCGATGCAGAACATGCGCTTGATCCTGAATACGCTGCCAAAATTGGTGTGCAGCTTAATGACGTGCTTATTTCACAGCCTGATACTGGTGAGCAAGCATTAGAAATCTGCGAAACTCTCGTGCGTTCGAGCGCGGTTGATCTTATTGTCGTCGACTCTGTTGCTGCGCTCACACCACGAGCAGAAATCGAAGGCGACATGGGTGATAGTCATATGGGATTACAAGCTCGTTTAATGAGCCAAGCACTGAGAAAACTGACAGGTGTAATAGCCAAGTCACAAACTACAGTTATCTTTATTAACCAACTTCGTATGAAGATTGGGGTAATGTTTGGTAACCCAGAAGTTACTGCTGGTGGTAACGCATTAAAATACTATGCTTCTGTGCGTCTCGATATTCGTCGCAGTGAACAGATTAAAGATGCTGATAATGTAATTGGTAATCATGTAAAGGTAAAAGTGGTTAAAAATAAAATTGCCGCGCCATTTAAAGTTGCTGAGTTCGATATTATGTACAACGAAGGTATCTCTCGATCTGGAGATATGATAGATCTTGCTGTTGCAGCTGGGCTGGTAAACAAAGCTGGCGCATGGTTTTCGTACAAAGAAGAAAAAATTGGCCAAGGTAGAGAGGCTGCAAAACAATTTTTAAGCGATCATCCAAAGATTATGGAAGAACTCGAAAAAGAAATTAGAGCTCAGGTTAAATAATAAATAAAACGTACCTTTACAATGTCTCGTAAAATAACAGATATTCAACCGCAAAAAAAGCGAGAAGGATATTACAGTATCTTTCTTGATGGTGAATATACCTTTTCGCTTTCTGAGCTCGATCTTAGTATTGCTGGGCTTCACATAGAGGAAGAAATTAACGAAGATAGGTTGCTAGAACTGCAAAAGTTGTCTCAACAATCAAAGATTTATTCACGTGCTTTATATTATCTTAGGTTCGGTCCAAGAACCGTATGGCAAATGAGAGAATATCTCGTTCGTAAGGTTGGCTTTGACGAAGAAGAAGTTGTTGCTGTTTTACAGAAGCTAGAAAATGATAAATTTCTTAACGATGAAACTTACATTGAGTCTTATGTGAGTTCTCGTCAAATCTTTCGTCCGCGCTCTAAGCGTCAGCTGAGTAACGAACTGAGAAAGAAGGGTATTAATGCCAAGCTTATCGATGAATCGCTTCGCATGCTAGACGATGATAGTCAAAGAGCCGCCGCCGAGCAAATTATTCGTAAAAAATTGCTATTGCCTAGATTTCAAGATAAACAAAAGCTAACTGAATATATGTTACGTCAGGGGTTTCCGTATAGTCTTGTTAAAGAAGTAATTACTGAAGTTAGTTTGGAGACTTCTTAATAGGGTGGGCTAAACTTTTAGCAGTAGATTCATCTGCAATAGGGGTTCTGAGTGAAGAGTGTATTTCACTGACCGCATCTTTAACGATAATTGTTTGTTTTGTTGTTTCAACTATTAGATTGCGCTCAATAATAAACTGTTGCTGTAAAAACCGTTTAAATAAGTTAGCTTTCACATAAATTTTTTGCACAAAATTATGCTGGCTATCAAAGCTAAAATCATCGACTACACCAAGTTTTTTACCAGATTGCGTGATAACTTTTTTACCTTTTGGTGTGTAATTGTTTAATATATCGTTTTGATACCGAACAAGTTCATCAAATTCTGAGAGATTTTGAGCAGAATCAATAATTAATCGTTTACTGTCAGAAAAACGAATACTAGTTGGTAACAGATAATACGGTTTTTTCTGCAAAGTTGCGTGAGCTATAAAGAGAATAATCTTTAAATTGTCAGGATGTATTACAAAGCCAGTTATTACACAAAGTTGCTCACCGGTATGAACACCCATAATAGGTTTGCCAATAAATTGAGATTGCAGAACTTGCATGTTTCTAGTATACCCCAAAACAACGGTGCATACCTTGACTATCAGGTTAAAATACGCTAGAATGAGGGCTGAATTATTAATTAACGCCTTTTTGCTCTGCATAATAATATGTACAGCAAAGCCCGCAAATAATGTGGGATGTGCCATAGAAAGGAAGTTATGAAAAACTACGAAATTGCGGTAGTATTGCATCCAGATCTCGAGATTGATCAAGAAGCAACTTTAAAGAAAGTTGAAAAAATTATCACGAGTTTTGATGGTAAGATTACAAGTACCGACAACTGGGGTAAACGAAAACTTGCGTATAAGATGAAAAAACAAGACTGGGGTCTATATGTTTTTTATCAAGTAGAGCTCGATCCATCACAGGTACGACCATTAAACGAGAAACTCCGAATTACCGAAGAGATTATGCGCTATTTGATTGTTACAATAGACAATATCCGCTATCTAAAACAGCCAAACAAAGAAACCAAAAAAGCGAAAAAGTAATTACATTGAATAAGGAGAAGAGGAATGGCAAAAGATTTTAATCAAGCAATAGTAATGGGTAATTTAACTAGAGATCCTGAACTGCGAACCACACCAGGTGGCCAATCAGTCGCAACCTTTGCGGTTGCAACAAACCGTAGCTGGAATGATCCATCAGGAGAAAAGAAGGACTCAGTTGAGTACCATGACATTGTAGCCTGGGGTAAACTTGGCGAACTCGCAGCAAACTATTTAGCAAAAGGCCGAAAAGTATTGGTAGTTGGTCGTTTACAAACTCGACAATGGGAAGGCCAAGACGGAGCAAAACGTCAACGTACAGAAATTGTCGCTAATGATATTAACTTTGTCGGTGGAGCTGGTGACCTTGGTGATTCTACACCAAATAATACCCCACATTCAGAAGCTCCTGCGAAAGCAAAAAATGATAACAAAAAAGACGATGTAGTTATCGAAGATATGGGCGAAGGCGAAATTAATCTAGACGACATCCCTTTTTAACTCATAAATAAGTTTTAAACAATAAATAAGGAAATCTATGACAGAACAACCTAAATTTAATAAGATTAATAAATTCTACAGTGAAGATGTTGAATTTATTGATTATAAAGATGTTAAGACACTCCAAAAGTATCTTAATAGCGTTGGTAAAATTGAGCCTCGCAAACGTACAGGCGCAAACATGAAACACCAACGTATGCTTGCCAAAGCTCTCAAAAGAGCACGACATATTGGTCTTTTACCATTTGTAGTAAAGTAGAAGAATGTATCGGCCAACCGATCTTCGCAAAGATACAATTATCGAACTTGATGGAGCACCATATAAGGTAATTGAATATGCCCAAAAACAGATGGGCCGAGGTGGTAGTATTGTTAATACTAAAGTAAAGAACCTACTTACCGGAAATGTTCTAGATAAGACTTTTCGAAATGATGCGAGCATTATGCCGGCTGACATTGCTCACGAAAAAGTACAATATTTGTATTCTGACACAGATACATTGTATTTTATGAACACCGAAACATTCGAAACGATAGAACTACCTAAAAAGATTGATGAAAATATTCCAAAATTTATTGTAGAAGGTACGAGCATTGAAGCTTTGGTTTTCGATGAAAAAATTATTGGATTTGATTGGCCAAAGAATGTAATACTTAAGGTAGAGCTAGCTCCTGGTGCTGATAAAGGTAATAGTGCCAGCTCTACAACAAAAGAAGTAGAACTAGAAACTGGCATTAAAGTACAGGCACCACAATTTATTAAAGTAGGCGATAGTTTAAAAATCGATACACGTAGCGGAGCATATTTAGAGCGAGCTAAATAGTAGTTACGCTTTTATTTGTATACGTACTTTGGTAGTATACTTGAGTAATTCTTCTCAAAAGGAGTGTACCTCTTTGAGCCACATACGCCGTACGGATTGTGAAACATGTTGTGATCTAGACGACCTACAAGAAGTTTTAACCATATTTACTACCGAGCATTGGACAGTTCAACTTGCCGATGATCAACGTTATCTTGGGAGAGTATATCTTATCGCGCTTGAGCACATTGGGGCAATAGAAGATCTGAGTGAAGAGCAAATACTAGATTGGCATAAATCGCTTAAGCGGTATAGTGTTATGGTAAAGAAAGCTTTTGGTGCTACGCATATTACCGAAGCAACATTAATGAATAATGCCTATCGCTGTGCACCACCAACACCTCATGTGCACACTCATATTCGCCCGCGATATGCAAAGCCATTCTGCTTACATGGGTGGGATGTAACATTCACAGATCCAAACTTTGGTCATCATCATTTGCAAGGTGATGACAATAAACTTTCAGTTGGTAGAGATCTTTTGGTTGCTATTGGCTACCAACTCCGTGCTTCAGAACATTCAAGATTAGAACATCTCAAATAGTGAGATGTTTTTTATTAGCTATTATGTCGAAAAACAACAACGTCGCCATCTTTCATAATGTATTCTTTTCCTTCTAAACGAACTTTACCCGCACTGGCAGCTCCAGCCCAACCATTACCGGCGACAAAATCTTCGTAGTTCACCACTTCGGCCTTAATAAATCCTTTTTCAAAGTCTGTATGTATTATACCTGCAGCTTGTGGGGCAGTAGCGCCACGGTGCATTGTCCATCCTCGAGTTTCGGTCGGACCACTGGTTAAAAAAGTTTCGAGACCTAACGTTTTATAGCCGAGCTGAATAAGTAAATCGAGCCCCGATTCTTTTTGTCCGAGTGATTGTAGTAGCTCTATAGCGTCTTCAGAACTCAGATCTTGTAAATCAGCTTCGGTTTGGGCAGAGAGAAAAATTGCTGGACTACCTTCTACGAGTTTTTGCAGGGTATTCTTTTTTTCTTCATAACCAAGTTCATTTTCATCGATGTTAAATACATATATAAACGGTTTGGCGGTTAAAAGTTGTAAATCTCGAACTTCTTCTGGTAGTTCATGTAGCTCAGAAGAGAGAAGTGTATTTTCATTAAGTACTGCTTTGAGTTTTTCGAGCTGAATAACAACACTACCAGCCTTTGAGTCAGATTTAGCTTGCTTTTGCAGGGTTTGAATACGTTTTTCGATACTTTCGAGGTCTGCTAGGCACAATTCAGTTTTAATTGTTTCGATGTCGGCCTGCGGATCAATTCTTCCTTCTACATGAATAATGTCATCATTATCGAAAGCCCGTACAACCTGTACGATAGCATTGCATTCCCTGATATGACTTAAGAATTTATTACCCAAACCTTCACCTTTGCTCGCACCACGAACTATTCCAGCAATATCAACAAACGTACAGGCAGCTGGAATTGTTTTATCTGAACAGGAAATCTCTGCCAGCTTATGTGCTCGTTCGTCTGGTACATTAACCACACCCACATTTGGTTCGATGGTAGCAAAAGGATAATTGGCAGCGAGTACGCTATTTTTTGTAAGGGCATTAAAGAGGGTTGATTTACCAACATTTGGTAAGCCAACAATGCCGAGAGATAGAGAAGACATAATTACTATTTTACCAGATATGGAGCCGTATTTATAGTAATAGGGTTTGCTTTGATAATATTTACTAATAGTTATTGTTATGATATAGTATGGTTCCGCTGTACCTTTCGTAGAAAAGAGAAGTAATGAAGAGATTCTTGGTAGTGATAGTGCTAGGAATAATCTTCTATCCAGCTGTAGTAAATGCACAGACGCCGAGTGAATGCAGTAGCATTGAGCAGAAAGCCGAAGAAGCTCCCGTAATTCTTGGCGAGGAATCTCCAGCAAACATACTTATGTCATTACGAGAAGATGGCGAGATAACATTTATTGTTAATGCGAATCCGGGGTATAGCCTAGATTTTATCCAGTTGGTTTACGAAGACAGTGTAGGTACTCGCATTGTTATGCCTGCGACAGATGTGGATTTTTCAACTACTTGGCAAGCATCATTTAGCGGTGATTTCCGTTTTTATAAAGTAAGTGGTTGCAAGACACGGCAAGCAAGCACCTCTACTACAAGTACAACTTTACCCGCACCTTCTGTGACCAGCACGACAATTACACCAAAAGAAGTTCCGGTCAATAACTCTTCTGCTCCTGTGCCGGTTGTAGTAGTGCCGGTATTTACTGGTTAATAGTATGCAACCTCTTAAAAGAGGTTGCTTTTTTTGTTTGCAGAGTAGTATTGGTAGTCTATAATAAAGCATAAGGTCTATTATGCCAGAAGAACAGATACAACGTCAGCCCGATCATTCGAGCGAAAAAACAATTCAGAAACCAACTAAGAAAAAACATACTCTTTTGATAGTAATAGTTTGTATTGTGATTTTTATAGGCGTATTGAGTGCCGGTGGATATTTTGGATATCGGTATTATCGTTACACACACAAAACATCAGAAGTAAATAATTCGAATGTCAGAGTAGAGGATGTGCTTGAGAATAAGAATAGACAACCAGACGTAGTTGAACAATCAACAACAAAAGAAGAACTTAAACCGGTGTTTACTCAATGAAAATTAATAAATACCCAATTATGGTTAAGTTACTAGCTAGTCTTGTTTTGGTTGTTATTGCATTTTTATTGAATACAGCAGTTGCTCATGCTCACCCCAACACAATTAATTGGGGCGCATCATGTGCAGTTACATCAGAACAGACTGGTTGGGCTGCTTACGATAGAGCTTATAGTTCCTATTCAGGCTATAGAGGAACAAGAGTTAATGCGGTTGTGCGTCTTGACGCGCGTGGGTGTCATGTTCAAACCGCAACAAACGGAACTATTAACATTAAGAATGTTTCAAATATTACTGGCTTTGGCCCATTTGTAAATGTTTTCGGCACTTTAATTGCATCATATTCTTTGGGTGATGTAAGCCCTGGAGTAAGTTCGATTGTTGATATTCCAGTGTCGTTTACTATTGATGGCAGTAGCCATTGTTTTTCTTGGTTTGGTAGGGGTTTGTACGGTTCAACTGACTGGCGAAATTCAGCAGATGGTAGTTGGTGTTTTACAGTAAATGACTGGGGGAATCCTCCGCCTCCTCCTCCTGCAAGCGGAAATCTGGTTGCAACAAAATATGGTAGCTGGGAATGGAATAATATGTGTATTCGTCAAGACGGACAGTCTGCGACACTTTCATGCAATTGGTATAATCAAGTGACTAAAAACAATACAAGTTCAGCTGTTCGATATAACGTTCAGGCAGATCTAACATCAAGCGCTACAGTATTGGCTGGTTACCGACTTAATTTTTATGATGGAAATGGCCTACACTCTTGCCATGCTGGTGAGTTTCCGGGTGCATCTGATTCTGGTTTAAATGGTTTATATGGTTTACTTTGCTTCGGTGCCAATATTCCTGGAAGAACTTTTTCTAACCTCCCTGTTGCGAGTGGTAATACTACATACTTAGACCTCTACTATAAAGATGTACCACCTGTGGGTAATTTAGAGAATTTAACTTGTGATACTACTAATGAGAGATTAACTGCATCTGGCTGGGCGATGGATTTTTCTAATACAAATAAGGCTATAGATGTAGATCTATATTATGCTGGTGATATTAATGGGCCGGGTACATCTAAAATCACCACCACAGCAAATGGTTTAGGTAGGGCAGGCGAAAATTGGGCCGGGGTCAGTCTTAATGGACATCTCTTTAATGCACAACTTCCAGCCTCGTTATATGATGGTACGCAACATTATATATATGCATATGCCATAAATATCGATAAGTATGGTAATAAAATAAACAAAGATAATACTTTTATCGGTAGAAAAGCCATTACCTGTACTCCAAGAGTTAAATACTTTCCATGGCTTCAGACTCAAAAGGGTGATGTAATAAGTATCAAGACTATTGTTGGGCAAAGAATTGGTACCTTACCAACACTTACAAGTATTGCAGGAGGTAGACATGGTAATGCGGGTACTAAGTATTTACCATTTACTGGAGATGTAAATTCTTCTAACCCAGAAGCCTACTATGTAATAGCTCAGGGAACTACAGAAGGAACGAGTAATCATTTTTGCTCAGGTAATAAATATACGCTTGGTTCGACACAGTCTCTTCAAGATGAAGACTGTGGTATTAGCGGCAGATATGCAATGAATCCTATTAATATCAATCAAATTGCGACAAATCTGCAAAGCCAATGGGAGCAGAATGGCGCAGGAAATAATACTACCTGCTTGCCTTACAGAACTCGATCAATTGGAGAGAGTGGTTTAGCTAGCTTAATAACTGGTGATTTAACCTTGGGCTGTGCTGGTGGGGGAATACAGAGGGTTGATCGGCCATATACGTTAGCAGGATTCTTTTCTCCAGATATTCCGGTTAGCGGTAGAGGTACATTATGGGTAAAAGGGAACCTTACAATAACGGGAAATGTAAAATACCAATCTTCTGGAGTTTTTACCGATCCGAAAAAATTGCCTAACTTTGCTATATTTGTTGAAGGTGATGTAACAATCGATGAAAATGTTACGCAAATCGATGCAATGATAGTTGCTACACGTACAATTACAACTTGTAAGCAAGGAACAGATCTAGCTCAGAATAAGTGTGTTAAGCGATTAACAATAAATGGATTACTCGCATCGAAAGGCAAGATAGATTTTGCACGCCGCTACTTTGTTAAAGAAAATCCAAATGTGAATTCAGCAGAAAATATTATTCTTACCGGCCAATCGGTTATTCTACCGCCACCAGGATTCGATTCACGTGATAATAGTATTGATTCGAGCTTGCAAATAAATTCTGGTGAATTAGCACCGAGATTAAACTAAGAAATATGGTATGAATTATATTGCTTATGGTAAAATGGTAAATATATGAAACTCTTCCCCCAAGAAGACAATTACTTTGGTTTAGATATTGGTAGCTCCTCAATAAAGCTTACCCAGCTTAGAGCACTCCATGGACGTCCAAGCCTCGTTACATACGGCGACATTGAAGTACCCAGCGATATGGTGGTGAGTGATAGTGATATCGATCAACAAAGAGTAGCGGATCTTATTAAACAACTCGCAGACGACGCAAAGGTTACTAGCAAAAATGTTGTCGCGAGCCTAAACGCTGCGCAAAGTTATACCGCAATTATTACCGTGCCAAAACTCAGTCACGACGAGTTAGCGCAGAGCATTAAATTCCAAGCTGACAAAGTTATTCCAATGGCGATTGATCAAGTAAAACTCGATTGGGCAGTAGTAAG
>JAHFOQ010000021.1 GCA_023261595.1 bacterium
ACGTATGGCATTCCAGCACTTACGGCAGCTTGCTTAACTGTATCTTGAGCTTGTCGCTTGGTAGATACAAACAAGACTTGACCACCTTGTTTTGTAATAGCTTCTACAGCTGCTTCGGCAGTTTTTAAGTTCTCGGCAGTTTTCTCGAGATTAATGATGTGAACTCCACCACGGGCACCATAAATATACGGAGCCATTTTAGGATTCCATCGTGCTGTACGGTGACCAAAATGCACACCAGCTTCGAGTAATTGTTTAAGAATTGGGTCAATTTTTGTTGTAGGTTTTTTTACAGCTTTTGTAGCTGTCTTAGTTTTGGCCTCGGCCATATGTATTGTCTCCTTTTATCGTGACGCCGACTCCCCAAGTGGGAGGAGTATTATGTCAGCGCTGATTCGTTAAAAAATTTACCTGTGTATAATACCAAATAATTCACTTTCAGTCAATAAAAAAACACCTTAGCTATAACTAAGGTGAACTTACATCTCTTCTGCTTAAGAATAGTTAAAAAAATCAGGCACTTGCATTCCATCTACTGCATCAATATGATCGAACAACATATTGGCCAGCTTGAAGCTAATTGCACGTACACGCTTCCTTTCATATACTCCAACGCCTACTGAATACAATCCGACAACACCAGGTTCTCGTGTTACTTGAGTGTAGTTAGTACTTGGTACAAGAGTAACTTCTGCAAAATGCATATCGACAAGCAAGCCATCTCCATCAACATTCTTAACTGTTAGTTCAATTACGAAACGTGAGTCCCCCTGAATAGGTACTATCAGACGGGCGTTACCAGAAGACTTACTAACACTAATTTGCGCAGTTGGTAATATTGGCATATCAACACATTCTGAATTGGTCCGCAACTTGCGTTTAGTGTCTAGTTTACTTTTTAAGATTCGATTTACTCGACAAACAACCATCTTTGGATCTATATAGCCAACATACCACATATTCCTCCCTTGCTAGGTGCGTCGAAACTTCGAGTTCGAATGGGTATCAGTATATCAGCAGTAAAGAGTACAGAAAAGTCTAACCGGCCATATCGAATTTTTTGAGCTTAGCCTTACCAGCTTCTGTACTACTGATAGTCTGTAGTTTCAGTAGCTCGGCGTAAATTCCATCTTTGCGTTTAGCAAGCTCGGCAGGAGATCCTGTCTCAACAACTTTACCTCCCTTAAGACCAACAATTGTATCAACCCCAGAAATTGTACTGAGTCGGTGAGCTATAATCATCGTAGTGCGATTCTGCATAAGCCGTTCAAGTGCTTGTTGTACTTCGTGCTCGGCTTTACTATCCAGGCTCGAGGTAGCTTCATCTAGAATAAGAATTGGTGGATTTTTGAGGATTGCACGGGCAATAGCAATACGCTGTTTCTGCCCACCACTCAGCTTAACTCCACGTTCACCAATTTCACTTTCAAAACCTTTTGGTAATTTCTTTATAAAATCATAGGCATTCGCAGCCCTTGCAGCAGCGATCATTTCTTTTTCTGAAGCCTTTGGATTGGCATACTTAATGTTTTCACTCAGCGTACCCGAGAACAACTGGGGTTCCTGAAAAACAACACCAATGTTGCGTCGAAGACTCGCCTGCGAAACATCATTAATATTCTGTCCATCAATACTAATGTGACCACTACTCAGCTCATAAAAGCGTAACATCAGATTAGCCAGAGTTGATTTCCCTTCCCCGCTTTCACCCACAAGCGCAAGTTTCTGACCAGGCTTAATAGTAAAACTAATCGCATTGAGTACCTTTTGCCCTTTTTCATAACTAAAGCTTACGTCATTATATGATACTTCTCCATTCTTAATCTTTAGATTCTTTGCATTATCAATATCGATAATCTCTGGCTTTTTATTCATTATTTCGAAGTAATCTTGGCTATCTGCTGTAGCGCGCTGAAGAGCATCAATAATAAAACTACTCCCAAAGAGTGGAAACTGAGCTTGATTGGCCAAGGTAATAAGCAAAACTACTGTTCCGAGCGAGAAATTTAAACGAAATGCTTGCCAGATAATAACAAAGTAAATTCCGAAGAATACAAGGTTTAGCACCAATCGACGCACTACATCATAATTATGCCATTGACGAGACTGCCCTTTGGTAACATTTTCTATTTCACGACGGGTCTTACTAAAGTAACTCAACTCTCGTATTTCGGTGACAAAGCTTTTTACTACGCGGACCTGTCCAATTGATTCCACAAACCGACCATTCCCGACATCGCGTTGATGATTGATCTTGCCTTGGTGTTTTTGCCACGCCTTGCTACTAAGGTGAGTTACCCAAATATATACTGGGAAAATAATAAAGAGTAGGAGTGCTACTGCCCAACTATAGAACGCAATTATCACAAGTGTAATAATAGTGGTTAAGAAGAACTGCACAAAGTTATTGCTAAGTGTCTGCATAAGTGTAGAAATAGTAGTAATACTTCTGTCGAGACGTGCAGTAATTTTACCAGTTACTTCATTGTCATAATATCCAATTGGCAGTTCCATGAGATGAGCAAAATATCGCTCTGAGAGAAGATTGTTCAATTTTGCCGCCATCATGTCACCTAAATATCCATTGAAGTTACTCAGTAATGTAATGACTACATTTGCGAGTAAGATTAACACTAAAAGTACCACAAAATAACTAAACGCCACGTTCCCGCCACTAAAGTGCGTTGTAAGACCATCAATTAATCCTTTGGTTAAAAATGGTGTTGCTAGGTTAAGGAGCGAGAGTACTACAACAAAAATAGTAATTGCCACATAGTAGGGCCATAGTTGTTTCGAGTATTTTATTATGTGCCAGATTTCTTTCATATATTAGTGAGCAGCTACTGGGCTCTTTCCTTTCTCTTTTTCTAAATTTTTTACATTTGGTAGGCCAAGCGCTACGAAGAAACTAAGTATAGCAAACACCAAGGCAAAGTCTAAACCTCGTTTTACCCCGTCTACTACTGCTTGGTTTGTAATAGATTTTATTTCAGTAACAATAACTGGAGGTACCGATTTACCAAGTTCTGGTGAGGCGCCAAACTCAGCACTCGAACTCTGAGAAGAAACTGCCTGAGATATTTTATCTTTTGCAACCTCAGGGATAATAGAACTTTTGCTTATTCCTCCCATAAGACTCGCCGTGAGAGTTGCAAGTACTACAGCACCAATTATTGCTGAGCCGAAACTACTTCCAAGTTGTCGAGCTGTACCTGAGATACCCGATGCTTCACCGGCTTGCTGAACCGAAACGGCCGAAAGGGTTAAGTTGTTTATCTGACTCTGTACAAATCCCATAGCCACACCAAACAAAATAAGGCCAAGCAACATTAGTGAACTCGTACCCGCAACACTGATACCTGCGTTAATGCAGATTACACCAAGTATTGTAAGTGCTAAACCGAGCTGAATAATTCGCTTTGGTGTGAGAAACTTCGTCAAGAATATCGCAAATGGTGAAGCAATAAAAAGACTTATTGAGAGTGGCAACAAACTCATACCGGTATGAAAAGCATCTTGCCCGCGTACGGCCTGGAAGTACACAGGAAGCGCAAAGATAAGGCCAGTTAAACTAAGGGACATTACGAGAAGGGTTAGTAATCCCGAACTAAATTGCCAATTTTTAAATATACCAATTGAAACTAGCGGTGTTTTGCCTTTGGCTTCGTGTACTCTTTCATACCATACAAAGAGTGCGAGTAATAAACCACCCAGCCATAGTGCAATCGGTGTAATCGAGAGGCCCCAAGGCATCGGAATTTGATAAGCCCCAACTGTAAAAACTTCTTTTGCCATCCACCAGCCGTACGTAGCAGATTCAATGATTGCAAACACTACCAATAAAAGTCCGCCTGAACTTAATGCAATACCAATAAAATCGAGTTCTTTCTTTTCTTTAGCATCTCGAGATTCTTTTAAAAACAATAGCGCGCCAATTAGCACAAGTACAGCGACTACGATATTTATTCGAAATCCCCATCTCCAACTATAATTTGTCGTTAACCAGCCACCGAGAATTGGCCCAATAGCCGATGCCGCCCCAGCCACGCCGCCCCAAACACCAAATGCAATTGCCCTGTCTCTTCCTTTAAAATTGGCAATTACTAAACTTGCAGTGGCCGGCATCATCAGCGCTGCACCAAAGCCCTCTATAATTGCTTCGCCTACAATCATGAGCGGTAAACCTTGAGATATTGATGCTAAAAAGCTCCCTAAAGCAAAAATAAGTGCACCAGCTATAAACATCTTTCGTCTACCAAAAAGGTCACCTAAACGACCACCAGTTATGGTAAAGCTCGCAAGAACAAGGGCGTAGAGGGTAATTACCCATTGGATACCTTGAAGATCAGTATTAAGGTCTTTAATGATTGGGCCCAGGCTTACATTAAGTAGGGTTGTGTCAATAATAATTATGGCAAGTGCTAGGCTCAGCACCATTAATCCGCCCCATTTTTTTATCCAGTCGAGGCGACTCTTACCAACTTTGTTTGTAATTTTTTGCTTCATTTAGACTCCTTATTATCAACAATTTCTTTCTGAAACTCAATGATCTTGCTAAGTTTTGTGTCATTAACAGTCGACATTACTTCTTCAAGCCGAATCAAGGCAGATTCTTTATACTGCATTGTTTCTCTTACTCCTTCACCAGTTAACCGAACATTTACCTGCCTACGATCATCTTTCGTTTCGATGCGTTCAGCTAGACCAAGGTTTACGACATGTTCTACAAGCTGTGTAGCAGCGCTGGAAGTAATATGGAGTTCTTCAGCTAACTGTTTTATTGTCATTTGTCGATGCTCCAATAAAATATACAAAAGTATTAGCTGACTTTTAGGTATACTCTCACAATTTTGCGGGCAAAGCACCTCAGAACCAATCAACCTAACATATCGATGCCAAGTTTCAAGATAATTTTGTAATAGTTGTTTCCGTGTTTCTTTCATGCGATAAATGCTAGTTTTATTAGTTACTAACTATATTAGTAGCTAATATAGTTATCGTCAAGTAGCCATTCGTAAAATAATAGACTCCTTCCATATCGGAAGGAGTCTTAACCATTACCACCATATTCACTACCAAGCATTATTAAGAAGAGAAGGATACACATAAATCCTGCAAGCAAAATACCACAAAGTATATCAATAATTTTTGCTAAAAGAGATTTTTTTCGCCAGAGGATGTATGCCGTTATAAATTCGTCGTAAGTATCCCTTAACCAATCATCTTTATTCTCCTGAGCGCTTTTCATATCAGCCTCCTTTTTGCACGTAGGTAACTAGGAGCGTACAGGTAAGTGAAATTCCAAGACACAAGATAGCAACGGGAGTAACTCTATTGGGGTTCATACTTTTATGCATAATACCTTTGTATCCTTTGAATACAACCAGTAAAAGTAAGACATAGAGTACAACCATTCCCACTAACTGAAACAAAACCGAGCCTTGCTTCATCTTTCTACCTCTCTTATCTGAAGTTCAGGTGCATAACGTAACTATTCTACCATAATACGTATATATTGCAAGAAATATTATTGCATTTGATTAAGCTGTTCTTGAGAAGGTGAAGATTGTGGCTGTACCTGAGAAGCACCACCTGTACTGTCTTGTGGATTAGCTGATCCCTGAGGGTTAGATGAATTATCAGCAGGTGACGTAGGCTGCAGTGAGTTCTGATCACTCTGTTGAACCTGAAGTAGCTGATCTTGTCCGGTATTTGCAGTGTTCTGACGTAGGTCGTTAGTTTTTTGATACATTACAAAAAGTACCACTCCTAAGAGTAAAATTACTCCTGCCAACGCATAAATTATCCATTTCTGATTGATTGGCTCTCGAGGTGCAGATTCATTCATCATAGATTCAATATTTTCAGATTCTACTTCTGCAGAAACTGAATTAGAAGAATCTACCTGTTCCTTCTTGGTAACAGGTTGTGCAGGGCGCTTTTGACTTTGTTTACGCTTTTTTGCCTTGGATTTTTTTGCCACATTTTCTCCTTATATAAGCATTATACATTAAATATACTCCCGAGCCACTCCTTGTTGACTGGGGAGTTTTCTGGTATAAATAAGTTCTCTATTCGTACCTTATTGAGAAACCGAGGCAAGATGGATGATGGTGTAATTCAGCGTGCTCTTGATGCTTTGCGAGAACTCGCAGCAAAAGACCTACCTGAACATGGTGCATTTTCTATAATTGTAGTACCTCCATCGCGTTACCTTAGAGAATACGGATTTAATGCTTCAGAAACCAGTAGTATCTACGAGACGCTCAAGCGCCTTAACTTGATCGAAACTGTCAAAAGAGGCCGAGGCCCTATTGCACCCACGATTCAAATAGATATGCTCACTTCTGTTGCTCAACGACGAATTGAGCGTTTAATTCGTAATAGCAAGGGGTATCCTGTTGAGGGATCAGATGCACTTATAGCTCACTATAATGATCTAATAGCATATCATCGCGCAGAGATTACGAAGCTTGAATCGAGCATTGAAGAAATCAACAATCAGTCGAAAGAACTTGAACCCACCTAAATGGTGGGTTTTTACTTTACAGAATGCTGAAAAGTTTGTGAAGGAAGCCAGACAGCGCCTTAAGCAAGCATAAGCTATATCTGGTGCACCCTACAAAAATGGAGGGTTTTTGCTTATGTTTTTACCCTGTCAAGCGTAAAAACAAATGATTTTTCTATCTGTTGGGGCAATAATATCACACTAAAACCATTGACAATACCGCTTACGCTTGGTATAATAGCGGTCGTTCTGTGGAAACCCAAGTTTTCACTCCCCTACAGAACGAGTACATTAACCAAGAAAGGAGATACGACGCGATCTGAGAAACTTCATATTTGAAGTCTCGTATCAGAATATTATGCGCCTTATCACTCAAGCTGTTATTGCAATTGCAATGGTAGCTCACCAGGCAATCCTTCCTGTACAAATTCCGTTTGCCGAAACAGCCAAAGCCGCCGAGGCCCCAGCTGTTGTACAAAACAACTACACGTTGACATTTTCTACCGCCAGTCCAAAAGCTGTTTCTGTTAAGCCTACCAAGGGTACCTTTGACACTACTGTCTTAGCTCCCCTTAAGGCTGCTCAAACTGCTAAGGCTGCTGCTGACGCTGCTGCTGCTAAGGCTGCTGCTGAACAGGCTGCTGCCGCTGCCCGTGCTGCTTCTGTAGCTCGTGTAAGTGCTGCTCCTGTAGCTGTACCTGCGCTATCTGGTAGTGACGCCGAGTATAAACTTTACATCTATAACCATGAGTCTGGTAATAACCCTACCAGAACTAACTCTGCTGGATGTTTAGGTTTGGGTCAGGCTTGTCCTGGTTCTAAACTCTTGCGCGTTTGTCCTACAATGGACTATGCCTGTGAAGATGCGTTCTTTACTAACTATGCTATCTCGCGATATGGTAGTTGGGCCGGAGCATATTCTTTCTGGATTACCCACCATTGGTGGTAAGCCGATCAGTAGTAGAATCTGATAAACTGATGTGCTCGTTAATAAAACCAAAAAGCCCGCTGTATAAGTGGGCTTTTTGTGTACTTGGCAATAAAGAATAATTAGGCTATACTATTCTTTCATTCGTACCTACCCTCAGACAATCATAGGGAGAAAATGCTTACCTATAGCGTTGAAGTATATGGTAGCGGAGCTAATCAAGATCAAGTTCGTGCTTGGTTAAACCCAAATCCGTTCTTACACACTCAGACAGAGCTGACAGTTTTCTACCAAGATGTCTCTGCCAGCTTTAGCGGAACCGATCCAACTGTTCTGACCGAACTGAAGTGTAGCCTTAAAAAACTGCAATCAGATGATGAGTATAGAACAATTGCTTCACGCATTTGTGGGCCAGATGTATTCGCAGGTGTAATTCGTGCGAAAGCAGTCGGTCGTGTAGATGTATCGATAGACGATCACGATCTCACGGCGTGGGGGCGACTAATGTGGGGACCACTACAAAACACTGCCTTTAAGTATTCTGGTCAGATACCTCTTCTTACAATTGCAGAATATGTTTTTTCTGCACAAGGTTCTCCTCTGCCAAATAATGTTATCTCGTTGTTCTGACGAGATTTTTCACCTCTCGTAATCTCGAGGGGTTTTTAATTTGAAATTTTTACCTGATATACTAAAGTTACGTACCTCGGGAGGTAAAATGCCTGAATTTCAGCAGTTACAAGCAGCTTTCGATGCAGTAAAAGATTATTACGAGGCAAATGGTTCTAACTTTTCATTACAAACTGTTCTGAGAGAAGCAGGCTTCTCTAGCCCAACAATATACCAATCACTAATCAAATACCGTGTCGTTCGACATCTGCCGAAATCACTTGGTGGTGGATGGTCAGTAAATACATCTGTTTCATTACATAGTGCAATACTCCATAAAGCAATTAGTAAAGAGCCGCCGTACGTTCGCAATGAACTCTATAGCTACCTGAGAGCATTAGAATCTACTGCAAGTACCGATCCTGTATAGGGTCGGTTTTTTAAAATAAAAAAGACCCCTTACTCTGGGGTGCTTTTTTTGTTTTTTGCTGCACTAACAATTACTCTACTGGCAGGCTTCGCACTCTGCGAGCTCTTTTGGATCAATTGGGCAAACCATTGGCTTATCCCAGTCTTCATCATTGATTTTATTTACTTCTGGCATCTCTCACCCTCCTTAAATTGTTTGTTTTCGGTCACGAACTGACCAGTTGTGCTTATGATTATATACCCGCCCTTTTAGGCCTGTAAAGACCTTTTGCTAATGTTTTTTCGCTACATATAGTGCTTAAGGCTATATTATACCGCTACCCATGGTGTATCAATAAAATTTTTCACTTTCTTAGCTACGAGAGACGTATGGATTATTCGCAATATAAAATCGCAATAATGCATCTTTGGCACGCGAAATACCTACACGAGTAGTGGTTATAATTTCTTCATGAAGAGATAAGGTGTGTGGAATGAGTAAAAGTGGTGGTAATAGTAAGTTGTGTCCATTGAGCTGTTTATCTATCTGAAGTGCTTGGCAAAGTTTTGCAGGACCATTGGTAAGTTGAAAGTCGGTATGAATTTGGCCCCTATTTACTCGCATCCTCTCAATTCCTTCGATAGGTTCTAAGGCGCGAATAAGTACTGCTTCACCCCTGCTTTCTTCTCCACATACGATATTGGCACAATAATGCATCCCATAAGTAAAATACACATACAAGCGACCTGATTTATCAAACATTATTTCCGTTCTTGGTGTTACCCCACGAAAACTATGACTAGCAGCATCGTCTTGGTAATACGCCTCTGTTTCTACAATACGTGCACGAATAACAGTATTCCCTAGAGTACGCCTTAGTTCCCAACCAAGTATCTGAGGTGCAACCTCCACAGCAGGTTGTTTTAATAACGCCAATGTATCATCGGGCTTATGAATGGAATGCATATTTTTATTCTACGCTAGTATCAAATGAGCAAAAGCATTACAATTATGAATATGGATCAAAAATTTACACCTTTGTCTGTTTCTGAAATTGCACAGTCTTGCTCGGTAGACCCAAATAATCCTACAGCCGGTGGACTGGTCTGTGTAAGTAACGAAGAAATTCGTCAAGGACTCGATATTATTCAACGCTACCCTAAAAAAGTGTCTTTTTTCGGTTCTACTCGATTTACAGAAAATCATCCGGATTACATTCGTGCTCGCGAGCTAGCGTCACGATTAGTAAAAGAACTCAATTACACCGTTGTAACCGGTGGCGGACCAGGCATTATGGAGGCAGCAAATCGTGGTGCTAAAGAAGCTGGTGGGCATTCAATTGGGCTCAATATTACTTTACCTCATGAACAAAGTAACAATCCCTACTTAACGGTTTCGGTGCCATTTTATTACTTCTTTACCCGAAAAGTAACACTGAGTTTTGCAGCTCGTATGTATATCTACTTTCCTGGAGGTTATGGCACAATGGATGAGTTTTACGAAATTCTTACTCTTGTTCAGACGGGAAAAATTCATAAAGTACCAATTGTGTGTGTTGGTGCTAACTTCTGGGAAGCAATTCACCGCGATTTACACCAAAAACGCATGCTTGATCCTAAGTACATGACCATCGATCCAGAAGATACGAGTTTGTATACGATTACTGACGACATTGGAACAATTATGGAAATTGCACGTAACGCACAACAACGGGTATAAAAAACTCCAGTTTTCACTGGAGTAAAATTGAAATCAGCTACGAACCCTTCGGGCTACGTCTCTGTCTTTGAGAAAATGGGCATAATCATCTACCCTGTCGGGGTTAAGAAAATACGTTATTGTTACACTGCTGCCTTTTGCAGCGTTGATGCTCTTCTGCGAAGTACGGATCAGATCTTCTTCAACCATGGTTCTCACTGTAGTACGAACCATGCGAGGTTGCACCGATGCGAGATCACATATTTCTTTCATCGAAAGAGGCTTATGCCTCAACCTTCTTCTTTCGCGTTCGCTAACTGAAGGCTTGTAACAACCTCCATTCGATTCTCCTGCGAGAATCTTTACCACTTGCTGACGATGGCTGTCGGTAATGGGTCGGCGTGACACAGATGTCCCCCTAGTTGGTGAAGGTACATGTAAAATGCTTAGGTATCTTACTAAACTGTAGGTAGGGTGTCAATAAAAAATCTCTGCATAAATTGCAGAGATAATATGTTTAATCATTCACAAGTCGAGGAATGCGAGCCACCTCATCTAAAAGATCATCGTCTGTTGGCTGATAGCGATCAATTGCTTTCCATTCGTTAGAAGAGCGATTGAGATCCCACGGGCAGATACTTCGCACCCAGCCACGATATGGCAAGACTTCTTCTGGATCTGTTGGATTACGACGTGTCTGATGAATAATTTGACAATTATGTATCTGATCCATTGGATCACGCGAAAGTTCACGAGCAATCCAATCGTCCAAGCTCATACGTTCACTCCGACGGGCATCAGCCGAGATTACATCGCCATGTGCAACCAAGATTGCTGCTGTATGACCATTTGCAAAATCTTGATGAAGCTTTTCATACACTACTCGAGTACGTAGGTTTACATCAGCACTCGATTCACCGTTGGTTGGTTTCCAATACCACGGATGAATATCTCGTTTTGCCAATACTTCAGCAAACTTTTCCTTACGTTCTTCATCGGTCAAAACATCTAGTTCTCCATACTCACGCTCACGCAAGTAATCTTCCGGAAACCAAACTGCACCAAGCCCAAGATATCCCGCTGTTTCTTTTCCTCGTGCATACTCTGTTACATAGTGTCGAGTAATCTGAAACGTAATGTTTTCAAGGATCCATAATCCAGCCATTTTCGCTTGATAAATTCCATCATCTGTTAAGCGCCAATGAGAACTATGCCGATCCCTAAATGCAGGAGTAAAATGACGATTGTCACCCTTACGAGAAGCTTTATTAGCTCGATTTCCTTCACTCTCACCATGACGAACCCAGATTACATCGATAGGTAATGTCACTTTTCCTCCAGTGGTCCGATTTGATAACGACTTTCATCTTGTGTCTGCCCGCTCGTGGCTACTACAGAATGGGTTGATACAATTATACGGCCGGTCTCAACTAGCAATTCAATCGTTTCTTGTAAACTTTGACAATCAGTAAGCATTTGGATTTGCTTCAGGCTAACTGGACTAACGCAAAGCTCAAGTGCTTCCAATACTTTTGCCGCTTCGTGATCTTCTGTGTTTTGTCGCACTTTGATCACCTCACTTTGTTCAGGTACACAGCAAATACACTACAATAGAAACTCGATATCGTCAATTATTCAATTGAAAAATGATTTGCTATAATACTTATCTAATATATGGAGGAAAACAAAATGGACGAAGTAAACAAAGAAGTTACTGCAGAAGAAGAAAAAACCCCACTAGAGGCGATTCATAATCTTATGCCCGAAATTCGTGAGGCACATAACAAAGTAAAGACATTGCGCGATCAGCTAAAAGACGTAATGGAACAAAACGATGAATATCGTGTTATTGCCGAACAGATAAAAGAACTTTCTGGCAAACGACTCGAGGCAAAAAAAGCTTTAATGGATGATAAAGATTATCAAAAGGTTAGTACTGACCTGGATGATGAGCGAATCAAATTAAAAGATTTACAAGAAATCCTTTCACACTATTTGGTAAGTTACTATCGAGATACAAATGAAACAAAAGTTACTGACGACCTCGGTGAGACCCGCCAAGTAGTATTGAACGCAAAAATTGGCAAGGTAGAAGCTAAATAAAAAAACACCCTATTTCTAAGGTGAGGGCTTTGGAGAATCTGCCGTCTGCCTATCAAGCATCATGATAAATTCTTGTAGATTCTGTGGCTCATCAAGCTGTATTAGCGCCCAACGAAAGTCTTCAATTTCTGCCATTGGGATATCGGTAGCTAATCGCTCTCGGGCATCAGTAGTATCAAGTGTATAGCGTTTTCCGTCGTACTTACCACCATGTCGTTGAATGGCTAAGTGTGTGCGTCCATAAATATCGATCAATACGAATGGGTCAGGTATAATATGTTTCATGTTTTCTACACCACGGGTGTAGACCAAAAAACGCAGAACATCAGTAATACGAGTAAAATATTGATTGGCATGAAGTAATATCATTTCTTGATCTTCGGAACTCTTCTCGTTAAAACTCATAATGAGCAACGTTACTTTAACTTTCCAATAATTTATAGCATTATGATCGATTTCAAGAGGTACTGATTTCGACACGCACCCTCCCTTTATTATTGCCGAGCGTGCAAAATTACTGCCACATCATAACAAGTATTATTGCTATTTGCAAAAAATGTCTATTCAGCTTGAATTACCTGCTGTATTGTGCTACTATAGTCAAGTTATGAAAGCGCAAATTCACCCTAACTATGTAGACACCAAGGTAACCTGTCTTGGCTGTGGTACTACTTTCGAAAGTAAGAGTACTATGCCAGAAATTACCGTGGATATCTGCTCACAATGTCATCCGTTCTATACGGGCAAGCAAAAACTTGTCGATACCGCCGGTCGCGTCGATCGCTTTAAAGCTGCACGCGAAAAAGCCGAAGCTAATAAAGAAGCTTTGGTTAAAAAGGGTCAAAAAGCACTTTCTAAAGCAGAGGCCGCTGCTATGCTCGAAGCCGATGCCGAAATTACTCCAGAAAACACCACCGAAGTTAGTAAATCAGATAAAACTGATAAAAAAGAACCGGCTCGCGACAAATAATTTCTCACTACCAAAATACTGCTTTATAATAGAAGCAGTATTTTGGTATAACGCATATGATTGATAATACAACCATTCAACAATTACAAAAAGATTTAGCCAATATCGAAGCTGAGCTGGCTGATCCAGCGGTTTATGCAAGCCCGCGCAGCGGTAAGCTAGTAAACTCTCAACGAGAGTTAAAAGACAAGCTCGAGTTATTTTTTCGCTTACAAAAAATTGAAGATCAGCTCGCGCAAGCTAAAGAAATGCAAAACGATCCAGATATGAAAGAACTTGCTTTGGCAG
>JAHFOQ010000022.1 GCA_023261595.1 bacterium
ACGAAATGGCAGCCGCCAATATTCTGAATTCAAAACAGCTTTTTCCTATAAAAATTGTTCCTGCCAGTAGCCAGAGTGTTTTTGGAAATATTACACTCTTTAATAAAGTAAGTGGCAAAAACAGAGTTATTTTTACTAGGCAACTTGCTACACTTGTAAAAGCCGGCTTGCCAATTACACAAGCCTTAAATACTTCAATCGAACAAGTAAGCGATAAGAACTTTAAAGCAATTCTCGAAAAGATTGCAGCTTCTGTAGAAGGCGGAACCAGCCTAGCTGATTCGTTTGCGCAATATCCTGCGATTTTTAATCATGTATACGTTAGTTTGGTACATGCCGGTGAAGAATCTGGTACGCTCGATTCTACCTTGCTTCGCTTGGCCGACCAGCAAGAAAACGAACAGCAGATAATTTCGAAAATTCGTGGGGCATTAATTTACCCAGCACTTGTTTTAGTAACAATTATCGCTGTATTAGCTTTTATGCTTGTTTCGGTAATGCCACAGATTTCGAGTTTGTATACCGAGCTTAAAAAGCCCTTACCGATTGTTTCTCAGATTACGCTTACTGTTTCACAATTTACCATTCATTACTGGTGGCTAACAATAATTCTGGTTGTTGCTGCAGTATTTGGGGTGCGTGCCTACATACGCAGTCCAAATGGTCGCCGAGCATGGGATAAGCTAAAAATGAATGTACCGGTTTTAGGCACACTTTTCCGCAAAATGTATATGGCACGATTTACCCGCACTCTTGGGAGCTTAGTTAATTCTGGCGTGCCACTGCTCGAGGCTTTAAATATTAGTGCTGAGTCTATTAATAACGTAGTTTTAGAAGACATTGTACAAAAAGCTGCGCAAGATGTTCGAACAGGTAAATCACTTAGTGGATCGCTGAGCAAGAATGATTACTTCTTAAAGCTTGTACCGCAGATGATAAAAGTCGGTGAAGAGTCTGGTACTCTGGGTGATATGCTCGATAAAGTTGCCTCTTTTTACGAAAACGAAGTTGACCAAGCTGTTAAGAACATAAGTACCATTATTGAGCCAGTTCTAATGATTGTTCTTGGGCTAATGGTTGGCTTTATTATTATTGCTATTCTGTACCCAGTATATAGTTTGGTGGGTGGAGGTATAGATCTAAACCCTGGCTCTACTTCTAGTTCGACAACTCAAGTAAAATAGGCTTGACACCAAAAAGCTTATGCTTCAGAATAGGTATCAAACAACATAACAAGTATTAAAAGGAGAAAATAGACAAATGAATCTTACCCCCAAAAAACAAAACGGTTTTACCCTAATTGAAATCGTCATCGTATTAGCAATTGCTGCTCTTATTATGGTAATTGTGTTCTTAGCTGTTGCAGGTGCACAGCGTTCCCAAAGAGATAATACAAATAAGGCTGCAGCTGGACAGGCTCTTGCACAAGCTGAAAACTTCTTAGCTAACAGTGGCGGACAGTTTCCTTCTACTGCTATGCCTAGTAGTTATTTGTCAGGCATTAAGACTACAACTGGCAATCCTACATCGGTTGCTCCTGGAGGTTCTGCTACCGCAACTGCTTCTGGACAAGTAGTTGTTATTACAAAATCAACCTGTAGCGGTACTGCTGCTGCTGCTGGTTCGGCTACACAGTCTGCAGTAGTGTGGTTTAGCGAAGGTGCTAATTCACAACAGTGTATCAATAACTAAACAATATTCATTCTCAAAAAAAGACCTGAAATGGTCTTTTTTTGATTAATACACTATTACCCGCCATAATAGAAGAATGATTATAACAATTACGCTTATGTTTGGCCTTATCGGGGTGGTAATGGGGAGTTTTTGTAATGCTTGGGCAATTCGATTGCTCAAAGGCGAAAGTATCGCCAAAGGACGTTCTAAATGCCCAAAATGCCATCATCAGTTGGCCTGGTATGATAATGTTCCACTACTGAGCTACATAATCTTATGGGGCAAGTGCCGATACTGCAAAAAACCAATTTCTGCACAATATCCAATTGTAGAATTAGCCAGTGGATTACTTTTTGCAGGGTTATATCTTCATTTCTTACCAACAACAACGCAGGGTTGGGTCATATTAGTGTTATGGTGTTTGCTTTCTGTGTTCTTAATAGCATCCTTTGTTACTGATTGGATAGAGCTCGTATTGCCAGATAATTATACTGTTCCGGCAATAATAGTAAGCTTACTTATTGCATTAGCTGTCTCGTTTATACCTGGGCAGGGCATAGTGTGGAGTATCTTATTACAGAGGATAATTCAATTAGGAATTTTTGTAGGAATATACTGTGCTTTGTATTATGGTTCTAAGGGCAAGCTAATAGGAGATGGAGATATTCGTCTTGCAGCTGTACTTGGTTTGGCGTTGGCGCTACCTCAGCTTTTAGTAGCAGTTTTTGCTACATATGTAATAGGTGCAGCAATAGGATCATTCTGTATTCTTACAAAGCTTAAAACTCGAAAAGATGTGATTGCCTTTGGGCCATTTCTTATTATAGGGCTCTACATAGGTTTGTTCTGGGGTGAACAAATTGCCCGCTGGTATCAACATCTCTTTTAGAATTTCTACTTAGACCTGATAGCCATAAGTGTTATAATACTTGTATGTTGAGAAACAAAAAGTATGGCTTTAGTTTAGTAGAACTTGTTATTGTATTGGCTATCTCATCGCTTCTTATGGTTATGGTGGGTGGATTTTATGCACAACGCAGAAGTGTTGCGTCTGATGATGCCGTTCAGCAAATGGTGAGTCAGATTCAAACAGTGCAAAATGAAACAAAATCTAATCTTGGTCCGTCTTCGAACACGAGTTTTTCTTCTGGAGAAACCTTCTATGGTGAAGCTATAGAGTTTAGTAATACCGAATGTTCTTCTACTGGCCAGTCTTGCATGATAGTACACAAATTGAAAGCATCACCAGATGGTCAATCTTTTCGTTCGTACGAGCAGTATGAGTTACCTAGCTCACAAGGCCTTTTTTACTATAAAGGTGTAGATGTAACTACTGGATGTGCGGCTACAGGGTTTGTTTCATGCTTTACAAATACTGACCAAGATAAAACAATAGACTATACCAATTATTGGATAGTTTTTCGTAATGGAACGGGGAAGTCATTTTATCTCAATACAACAACTACTTGTGCAAATCCAGACGGATCATTTAAAACAAGTTGTGATACACTAACCCGACAGGCTACCATCCGACAGGCAGTAACGGATTCAAATAGTGGAACAGTGGGTGATGTAAAATATTTCGTCAAGATAGAAATGTTAAATGGAAATACAGTAACTTCAAGTAAATATACTGGTGCCAGTGCACCAACTCCAGGATTTAAATAATGAACTTTGTAAAACAATACAAAAGTAAGCTATATAGGCCTAGTACCACTCAGAAGAGAGGAGATACGCTTATAGAAGTAATTTTCGCTTTTGCTATTCTTGGTACAATTATTGGCTTTGCTTTTACTGGAGTTATCCAGGCTCGTAAAAGTGCAGTCGCCGGGCAAGAACGTACTCAAGCTCTAGAAATCGCGCAGTATCAGTCTGAAGCACTACAAGCTTATAGAAGAAGCTTGCCATGGGATAATGGTGGTTCGGTAGGTCTTTGCCCAACCTTCATTAATGGTTCTGGTGACTGTTCAACAATTCCAACTGGTCTTGCTTCGATTAATACTAGTCAGAAGTATTGTATGGTTCCAGTAAGTAATATAAGTAATAGATGGAAATTGTCAGCTACAGCAACCGACTGCAATACATTAACTCCATTTTTAAGTAATGGCAGTAATCCAGTAACCACTATTACCTTTCGTCCGATTGGTCAGTTAACTACATCTGGAGCTTCTGTTGTGGCCGCTACAATTCTTACTACTGATACAATTCAGGCAGATATTAAAGTAGAGTGGAAGGGTAAGTTTAACGTAACCGAATCGGTCAGTAATATCGTAATTCTTACAAGGCAATTATAATGAGTAAAAAAATTATACAAAATAAGGGGTTTACTCTGATAGAATTGTTGTTTTCTATTGCTCTTATTGGATTTATGCTTACGATTATGCTCACTACGTTCATTGGAGTTTTTCGTTTTTATAACTGGTCTAAAACTACTCGTAATACTCAAGTTGTAGCTCGAGATGTACTTGATACTATTACGAAAGAAGTAAGATCTGGCAAAATCGTTAGTGCATCTGGAAGTAGTATGTGTATTAATCGAACTGATGGCTATATTGTGAATGGTACTCAGGTTAAAACGGAGGTAATTAGTGTTGTTTCGAGCCAATTTCAAATAGAGTATTATTCAGATGTTTCAGTAGCAAACTGTAATAAACTAACTCAAATAGGTTCTCCAGTTCCTATATCTCCTCCGAATGTTAAGATTAGTAATTCCAAATTTAGTCTTGTTACTGGTCCTAAACTACCGACAGGCAGTAATATTATTCAGCCAAAAAGTGTTGTTGTTTCGTTTACTGTTGTAAATGGCAAGGTTGCGGCAGATGGAAAATGTGCTCCTGGTGATAATTTCTGTGATCTGGCAACATTTACAACTGCCGTAATGGAGCGGTAGAATAAAGATACCATAAGCTATATGAAAAATTTTTCTACAAAAACTACCCATCCAAGAGGCGCTACGTCTCTATTAATTGTAGTTGCGCTTTCTATGACGCTTATTGTTATTGTAGTTGGTCTTACGGCAGTTTCTATTCGAGAATCTCGCCAATCGCTCAATAATGATCTTTCTAATAGAGCACGCGCTGCAGCAGAATCGACTGCACGAGATGCAGCACAACTCTTAAATCAATACCCAGACCTATATGTACCTAATTGTGATGGTAGTGGAATAACAGGATATAAAGCCAGTGTCGCTGCAGGTAGTGCAGATGCTAATAATCTGACTAAACCTGTACTTTCAACGGCAACTGATAATTCAACCAATATTGTATGTAGAACAATTACCAGTGTTGCAACTACGCAAAATCAAACCGTCAATAAGGATGAATCGACCCAGTTCTTTACATATATACCGACTGGCACACCAGTAACTAACTTCCGTTTGTTATGGGGTGATGGCTCTAGCGACATTCAAACTATGACTGGTACAACATTTCCGCAGAACTGGCCGGCAAATACACCTGCAGCGCTCGAACTAACCTTTGTGTACTGGCCAAAAAACAGTCCAACTGTATCGGCAGATGGCTTACCAGTAAAAACGGTTGTTATTTTGCCAAAAACATCAAATTCAGATCCATCTCCAAATAATACCAGCCCGACAGTAGGTTGTAGTGGTTACAATGGAGAAGCTACCTATACTAGTGTTCGGTATTCATGTGAGATGAAGGTAAACTTGTCAACTATAGCCTTAAAAGGCTTAAATCCAAGCAACTACAACATTGTACTAAAAGTAAAAAGCCGATATAAAGGTAGCCCTATCCAGGCACAGTTTTATAATGGAAGTTATTCAGACGGTAGTCTTGTACCGATAAAATCTTCTATCGCCACGATAGACATTACTGCCAAGGTAGGAGATTTATACCGACGTATTACCGCACAGAAGCCTGTTGGTGGAAACAGTACCATAGAAGATGTTTTGTATTCGAATGAGTCTATCTGTAAGAACTTAGTAGTTTACGACGATTACTCGGTAGCTAACGCAAATTCTTGCCCGCAATAAATTATTGATTTCCAGAATGATATTTATTATGTACTTCGCGTAGGCGAGGGTCGGTAACATGTGTGTATACCTGAGTTGTTTGAATATTGGCATGGCCGAGCAGACTTTGCACACTACGCAAGTCTGCACCGTTGGTTAAAAGATCGGTCGCAAAGCTATGGCGAAGTGTATGTGGGGTAACGTGCTTTGAAATGCCAGCTTTCTTAGCATATCGCTCCACCAGGCGTTGAATGGAACGTACCGAGAGACGCGTGTATTCACCACTATTAAAGTCCGATTGCGTACCTCGAAAATGCAGAAAAAGAGGCGTAAATTCGTCTTTGCGTGTATCAAGATAACGCTGAATTGAAGCAATGGCAGATTCTGAAACATATACTGGCCGATCTTTTTGACCTTTACCCCGCACGGCAAATTCACCATTCTTAACGTCTACATCAGAAACATTTAATGCGGCAAGTTCACTTACTCGCAGCCCAGTAGAAAAGAGAAGTTCGAGAATTGCTCTGTCGCGCAGGCCGATATTAGTTTTGGTATCAACAGCTTCTATAAGCCGAACAACTTCTTCTTGGTTTAAAAACTCAACTTTTGGGCGTGCACTTGTTGCGAGCTCAATCTTTTCTGGTGCTAAGCTGGCTACGTCACGCTTGGCGAGGTACTTAAAAAAACTACGCATGGCGATAAGGTGGTAGTTTTGGGTTGCTGGGCCAATCTTGCGACCATCTTCTGTTTTATATCTATTAAGCCACTGACGCCATTTACTGATTGTCTGAATGGTTATTTTATTTACTTTAATGTCATCAGTAAATTCTAAGAACCGATTTAGGTAAAGAGAGTAGTTTTCGATCGTCTTAAGACTACGCCCACGTTCTACTTCTAGGTACTCTAAAAAATCACTCATGTATTCGCTAAACATAAAGAATATGGCCCATACTTTCTTTAGTTGATGTAAATTCAGATTTTTTTTCTGAAAACTGTTTTTTGTAAAGAACTCTAGCTATAGTTAAAGAGATGAACAAAAGGCAGTTTTCAGTTAAAAAAGATAGTTTACTATCAGCAAATAATTTATGGTTCATATTCTTTCTATTATGATTGTGCGACACGATATTTGCAAACCGCTTGTTTATCTGGAATAAATGGCGCTTTCTTGGTATAATTCAAATCGAATATGAAAACTGTTCAATCAAAACAATATGATGTTATTGTCGTCGGAGCTGGGCACGCAGGCTGTGAAGCAGCAATTGCGAGCGCTAAGATGGGGGCAAAGACCGCACTTATAACAGCCAACCTAGAAAAGGTGGCTGCTTTGCCGTGCAATCCTTCGGTAGGCGGACCCGGCAAAGGGCACTTGGTGCGAGAAATCGATGCCCTGGGCGGGGTAATGGCTAAGGTAGCTGATGCAAGCGCAATCCAGATAAAAGAATTGAACACATCTAAGGGTCCGGCGGTGCGAGCGTACCGTGCTCAGCTTGATAGAAGTATGTACAACAAAAATATGAAGTCAGAACTTTTGGCGACAAAAAATTTAGACTTAATTCAAGATGAAGTTGTAAAAGTTACAACGAAAAGTAAGAAAATTACTGGTGTTGACACGAAGAACGCAGGCACAATCTCTGCTACATCAGTTATTATTTGTTCTGGTACCTTCTTGAATGGAGAAATTATCCTTGGACCAAAAGTAATAAAAAAAGGTGGACGAATGGATGAGACTTCTTCTGACTTGCTTTCTCATTCGCTTACAGAGCTCGGTCTTAAGAAGGGCAGATTAAAAACCGGTACACCAATGCGTATAAAACGTAGTAGCATTGACTACACTCAGCTCGAAGAAGCACCGGGAATGGAAGGTAAAATTAGTTTTTCTCATCCCGACAAAGAACTACTTCCGCTCGACAAACAAGAGTTGTGTTGGCTAACGTACACGAATGAAACTACCCACAAGTTAATTCTCGATAATTATCATCGTTCTGGAAATATATCGGGCCTTATTACCGAAACGGGCCCCCGTAGCTGTCCAAGTCTTGATCTTAAAGTTAAAAATTTTCCTAACAAGGATCGCCATCCTATCTTTATTGAACCAGTTGGTAGAGAAGGCGGAGAAGATGGTGAGAGAATGTATTTACAGGGCTGTAGTACAGCTTTTTCTCCATATTGGCAACGCAAAATTATCCGCAGTATTAAAGGTCTCGAAAAAGCTGAATTTCTCGAATATGGATATGCAGTACGATACGATTATTTCTTACCACATCAACTTAAAACAACGCTCGAAGCCAAAACTGTTAGTGGTCTTTTCTTTGCTGGCCAAATGAATGGTACAACCGGGTATGAAGAAGCTGCAGCACAAGGTTTGATGGCTGGCATTAATGCTGCAATAAAGAGCCAAGGTAAATCTCGGTTTGTGCTCGGGCGAGATGAAGCATACATTGGGGTATTAATTGAAGACTTAGTTACAAAAACGCATGTTGAGCCATATAGAATGTTTACTTCTCGAGCCGAATATCGTTTGCTTCTTCGAAACGACAATGCAGATATCCGCTTAAGTAAAAAAGGCTACCAACTCGGTCTGATTAGTAAGAAGCGTTATCAAGAAGTGGTGCAAAAAGAAGAGATAATCTCTACAGAGATTAATCGTCTTAAGAACACCAAAGTAAAATTACCAGGACAAACAATATCTGCGGCAGAATTTTTGGCTCGTCCAGAGAACACATTAGCTGATTTGCAAGATTATAATATCGCTCCTCCAAAGGAGTTTGCCGATAACGTGGAGCTTCTGATTAAATATGGAGGTTACTTTGAAAGACAAAAACGAAATGCCAAACAACTTCAAACAAAAGCGAAACAAAAACTGCCGGTAACACTCGATTACCAAAAAATAACTGGCTTAAGAAACGAAGCCAAAGCTCGACTCGGTCAGATTCGTCCTGAAACTGTTGCACAGGCAATGTTGGTACAGGGAATTACACCTGCCGATATGCAACTCGTATTAATTCATACCTACGCTTTGCAGAGAGCTAGTAAAGCTTGATACACTAGAGTATTACGAATGGAAGAAATAATTTGACCGCATCACTATTAGAATTTGCCCTCGCCCTTATCGATAAAGTCGGTTATTTAGGGGTATTCTTTATCTTGGTGGTAGATAATATGGGTGTACCTATCCCGTCTGAGGCAACACTTGCCTTAGCTGGAAACCTGGCTAAGGAAGGTCACTTTAATATATTCGTTGTAATTGTTCTTGGTACTGTGGCTCAAACATTAGGTACATACTTTGCTTATTTGATTGGTAAATATGGTGGTGAACCACTTATTAAGAAGTACGGTAAGTATGTTCTTATTTCGAGTCATGACTATAAACGTGCAGAAGGTTGGTTTGCAAAACGAGGAGAAAAAGCCATCTTTATCTCTCGGTTAATACCAGTAATTCGCTCGTATGCAGGGTTTGCCGCTGGAGCTTTCGAGATGGATCTTAAGGCTTTTATTAGAGATAGTTTTTTAGGTTCACTAATCTGGACTACTGTTTTTGCGGGAATTGGCTATATCTTGGGTGACTCTTGGAAGAAATATTATGGTTATATGCACTATGTTGATTACATTGTGATTATCGCGGTAATAATCTTTGTTGCACATTTTGTGTATGTACGAATAAAGAGGCGACGCAATGCATGAGATAACCGAACTACCAAACGGGTTAAAAATAGTTACTAAAACAATGTCAGACACCGAAAGTGTTACGGTTAACTTCTTTGTGGGAGCAGGTGGTCGTTATGAGGATATGGAAAA
This sequence comes from bacterium, assembly GCA_023261595.1. Lineage (GTDB taxonomy): Bacteria > Patescibacteriota > Saccharimonadia > CAILAD01 > BJGX01 > JAHFOQ01. The sequence goes on from JAHFOQ010000022.1 coordinate 9,443, forward strand.
AGAATATGGTGCATCGCATTTTCTTGAGCATTTACTCTTTAAAGGGACACATAAACGTCCAAAAGCCCAGATTATATCAGAAGAAGTAGATTCGGTTGGTGGATATATGAACGCTTATACTAGCGAGGACCACACGAGCTATTATATTAAACTCCCAAAAAATTACTTTGGTTTAGCATTCAATATTCTCTCAGATATCATTTCTGATCCATTACTCGAACAAGATGAGATCGATCGAGAAAGAAAGGTTATTTTGGAAGAAATTAAGGTGTTTAAAGATGACCCTGCTCGGTATGTATATGACTTTGTGGGTGATCTTTTGTGGCCAGAAAGTACTCTTAGAACAAACGTAATTGGCAATGAACACATAATTGGTTCGATGCAACGAGATACTATTAAAAATTACTTTGAACAAATGTATGGCATGAATAACATCGTTATATCCGTTGCGGGCAATGTAACTCACCGCCAGGTTGTAGATCTTACTAAGGGTTTAATGCTCAAGTTTCGGCACAAAAGTACGCGAATGTTTGCGCCAGTAAAAGGCGGACTTTCAAAGCATCGAGTACATATAAATAATGAAGACAGTAATCAAGCTCATTTGGTAGTGTGTGGTAGGGCACCTTATCTTAACGCACCTGATGAAATGCCAATGAAGGTGCTTTCGACATTACTTGGTTCGGGTATGAGTTCACGACTATTTTTAAATGTGAGAGAACAAAAAGGATTGGCCTACTCGATTTATATGAGTGTAACCGGATTTAGCGATAGTGGTAAATTCGAAATTTATGCTGGGGTAAATCATGAAAAAATTAGTCAGGCAATACGAGCAATTCGAGATGAGTTAAAGAAAGTTCAGATTACTGAAATTGATGAGAAAGAGCTCGCGAAAGCCAAAGAACAGTTACGTGGTCGATACATTATGGGGTTAGAGGGGAATGCTGCAATGGCAGATTTACTGGGGAGTCAATTATTGTTAAATGGTAAGATACAGTCACTAGCTGAAACGTTAGCAGAAATTGATGCAGTTACCCCAAGTTCAGTGTTGGCAGCAGCGCATCGCTATCTACAGATGGAAGATTTGCGGTTATCCTTGATAGGCCCGTACGATGACAGCGAAAAATTTGAAAAACTAATGGAGGAATAATAATGATAGAAAAAACTTTAGTAATAATTAAACCAGATGCTATGCAACGTAGCTTGGTTGGAGAAATAATTGGACGATTCGAAAAAGTTGGCTTAAAACTTGTTGGCGCTAAGATGGTACAAGTAGATAAATCATTGGCAGATAAGCATTACCCAAAAGATCGAGAAGAATTTATTTTAGGTATGGCGAACAAAACACTGGATAACTACAAAGAACAAGATTTAGATGCAAAAGAACAGCTTGGTACAGATGACCCAAAAGAGATTGGGTTAATGCTTCAAGGTTGGTTAGTTGAATTTCTTACTTCAAGTCCAGTAATGGTCTTGGTTTTAGAAGGGCCTCATGCAATTGAAGTGGTACGAAAAATTTGTGGATTTACACTTCCGTCTAAAGCTGACCCAGGAACTATTAGAGGGGACTATTCGTTTGATTCATCTGGTTATGCAAATACGGCAAATCGACCAATTCGTAATCTTGTTCATGCATCGGGTAATCAAGAAGAAGCCCAGTTAGAAGTAGATTTATGGTTTAAGCCCGAAGAATTGTTCGATTACGAAACGATCCACTACAAACATATGACCCAATAATAAAAAACCTGTTTGTTGCACATTGCTGTGCAACAAACAGGTGGTACTTATCGTGTAGGATCCTCCGCCGTATCCTGATTGGGTATTGAAGGGAACTTACGGTATCTGTCTTCTTGGTCTTCTCAGATCAGTAAGGAAGTGCCAAAGGGCGCTGTGAAAGCACAATGGGTTCAGCTTCGGTCATCGAAACAGTACCCGGGTCACGACGTCGGTCGGTGTGCCGATCTCCGCGATGTGCAAACTTCGCACGACGCTTTCGACTCTGTTGACGACCATTATCACCGCCAGACCTCTTGTCTTTCATGGCTCTTCCTGAAGACCTGAGTACGGTGGTCAAGGATAGATCCTCCCTCATTACGTGCGCTAGTCCTGACTGGGCTAGTTACGTTTAGACTAGCAATAATCTACTTGTTTTGCAAATAAAAAAGCCAATCTTTCAGATTGGCTTAGTAACAATTACTCCGCGCTGGTCATAATCACCAACTTCCGGAAAATCAAAGAAATGGAATTCGATTTTAGCTCCTAGATTTTTGAGTGCTCCCTCAAATTCTGACGCCACGTATTTATAACTACCTGCGTAGGTGTAATGTCCAAATTGATGGATATCGTCGACTTCACCAACTGGTGCAAGCCGAATGGTTCCACCGGGCTTAACCACCCGCAACATTTCTCGTAAGGCAACTTCGTAATCTTCCACAGGCAGATATTCGACACAAGCAAAAGATACAATCATATCGAATGTATTATCAGAAAATGGGATAGCTTGAGCAAGCGCCGCGACATTTGCCTTAACTGGAGGGAGCGAAAGAACAGGAATATCATATTCCGGAGCGCCAACATCCACTTCGCAATTTACTATATCGACATCAGGATCATTGTGTACTTCTCTGTAGATTGGATCAAGGTTTACTACCTGTGCGCCTCTCAGTACTGCATTACGACCAAACAAGGTTAAATTACTCGCACCAATATCAAGAATGAGCTTGCTCGTTAAATTAGCCGGGCAAAGACGAAACGCTCTACAGTTAAATTCAAAAAAGTTATTTCCTCTTGGTGAAATCAAGGCATGATTCAGTGCCGAAGACATGTGCGCCACTTCCTTATCAAAGGGAGAATGGACCGACAAAGTATACTATAAAAATGAGATAATTGCAATAATGGTACCCTGGGAAGGCAGTTGCTTTGCAACAATCCTTCTCAATCGCTCACAAAATGAAATTCTGCTCATTTTCGTTCGCTCAATCGTCGGCGAACCCTGGGTTTGATTCTTAGTAATACCAGACTAACTATCCGAAAAAGTTCGGCTACTTAGTCTGGTACCCTGGGAGGGAATCGAACCCCCGACGCTCTCCTTAGGACGGAGACGCTCTATCCACTGAGCTACCAGGGCATTGTGCGATTATACCTAGCTTTAGTTTGATTGACAACGCCAGTATATAATTATACAATATTATCCACATTCGCACCCTCAAGAAGGCAGGAAAACATTGCCAAAATCGCTCGATGAAATTCGTACCACACATGTAATTGTTGATATTCATCTAGGCGCTCGAGAATCGGCAAGAATTCGGCTTGCTAAAACACTTATTGAATCTGCTCTTGCTGGCAATAAAAATAGTCAAAATCGTATCTGTATTGTTGTAAAGAAGGTTATGAACAATAAGGGTGGTAGATATCGGTGGATTGAATGGAATCCGACAATGATGACTGGTTATTATGAAGATCGTAATGAAGAGAAAGCGAGCTACGAAGAAAGCCCTCTGACTGGACAAGAAGTGTATGAAGCACTTGTACTGTTTGAAATGGAACCAAAGCCCATGGTCTCTAAGAAAGAAATACTATGTGAATGTGTAATTTCTACCGTCTGAGGATTCAGGCGGTTTTTTATTCCTCTCGAGCTTTAGTGTACAATACAACTATGTCTAAATTAAGCAAGCGAGCCCGTTCTGAGAAAAAAGCAAAAAAGAGTTTTGCAGGACAAGAAGAGGGCGAAAAAGTACTGTTAGTTGAACGTCAGTATCCAATTGTGTTGCGCAGACCATTAATATTCGGTTTGTTTGTAATGCCAGTCTCACTTTTACCATGGGCAATTGCTACCTATAACGGATATGAATGGATTAGCTATAC
>JAHFOQ010000038.1 GCA_023261595.1 bacterium
TGCAGGTACTAAACAGCGTTGAGACTTAAACGGCCGTTTCCAGGTTGGCTTTTCTAGAAGGGTCTCGGCTTTCGCATTTATCATTTTATATCCGATACCTGCATCCTTCGCCCAAACCGGTATTAGTCCCCAACGCATCAACTCAAGTTCATTCCCATCCCCATGGTTCGTTATCACAGGCATAGTTTGACTTGGCGCTGCGTTATAATTCGGTTTAATTTCCCCATCTGGGAGTTTCCTGAGATTAAACCGCGTTTTGATATTCTTAGTATTCGTTAGGGTGAATCTTCCACACATACAAATAGTATACCTTACTTTAAGTGAAAAACTATTGCACATTTTCGTATTGTGTTCGTATAATGAAATGACTATGATAGAACAAGTCAACGATAAAATTGATGTATTATCTCTATCCCGAAAGGGCCAAGGTATTGTAGTACCGCTTAGGTTCAGCTGGAAAAATAAGATTTACAACATCAAGAAGTTAGGACTTACTCATCCCATCCGCGAAGGCAGAGTTTTGTATCACATATTTGAAGGCACTGACGGGAACACATTCTTCCGTTTGAAGTACGATACTGAAAATCTACAATGGTTGTTGGAAAGTATCACCGATGGGCTACCTAGCTAAGCTAGATGAGGTAAATCAAGAAGAGCCACAGATGATGCACATCGATTTGAATAGTGCCTTCGCTACTATCGAGCAACAGGCAAATCCTCTCCTGAGAGGTCGTGCTGTTGGAGTTTGCTCATACACCACACCTGGCGGAATAATTTTGGCGGCTTCCTATGAAGCCAAGGCACTCGGTATTAAAACTGGAACTCCAAACTGGTTGGCTAGAGAGTTGTGTCCTGACATTTTTCTTATGATGCCAGACCCTGACAAGTATTTTTATGTAAACTCTAGGCTATACCGTCTACTCTATTCATACACATCTGATTTGGTGCCATTATCTATCGATGAGTTTGTGATCGATTTCTCAACTAGCAGAAAGGTCAGATATAAATCCCTTAAAAGCATTGCGATAGAAATTAAACGAAGAATTCACTACGAGATTGGTGATTGGATTCGAGTAAACATCGGCATTGGTTCAAATAGATTTTTAGCAAAAACTGCAGCATCACTTCATAAACCAAATGGCTTAGATGTTATTTCTAGTCGGAATCTCACACAAGTCTACTCAACCTTAAAACTGACAGATCTTTGCGGGATTAATCATCGCTTTGAAGCTCGGTTAAACGTGAACGGAATCTATACTCCGGTTGATTTTCTTAACGCGACCGAAGAAAAGCTACACAAGAAAGTATTTAAGAGTATTGAGGGCTACCGCTGGTATCAACGTCTTCGTGGGTATGAAGTAGACTGTATCGAGTACGGAAGAAAATCTTTTGGGAACGACTTTGCCATATATAAAGCTACTTCCGATAAACAAGAGCTGTCACAGTTAATGATGAAGTTAAGCGAGAAAACTGGCCGTCGACTTCGAAAGAATGGCTACTTCGCAAGAGGTGCACATCTTTGGCTACTTTATGACGACCATTCATATTGGCATAAGAGCAAGAAGACCCGACAAGTACTTTACTCAACAAATGATATTTACCTTGCAATGCAACAAATCTTTAATCAACAACCAGAGTTCCGCGCAGTTTCCAAGCTTGGTGTCTCTGTGTACGGGCTAGAATCTACTACTCCAGAACAACTGGAAATATTTGATACTGTCGCAACAAAGCAACGGAGAGTATCGAACGCAATAGACAACGTGAATGATCGCTATGGCGAGTTCACCATTGTCCCTGCCATCATGATGCAGATGGAAGATAAGATAATTAAACGTGTCCCTTTTGGAGCCAGTAAAGACTTAGCCAATATTTACAAGCAATATCAAAACGAGTATCAATAACTACTCAGGCTGTGTTTACCCTACCACCTGCCTCACTATTGTTTTGATTGCCTATCTTCTTTCCTTAGTTTTTCAAGCACTAAATCGATATTGCCTTTTGGGAGGTTCATAAAGTGTAATAAGATACTTTGGGGTTCTCTCCGGACAATAGCCCGGTTTTCGTCTTCAGATATTTTCCTGCGAGAAATTATCATTTTTTCTGCCCGGCTTAACACCCGATAATTAATTTCCCTAACGAAATTATAGTCGATTTCTTTAAACCCTTTAATGCCACAATTGTTCCCAAATAAGACAATATCTGGCGTAAGGGGTACTATGCATTCCGCTGTCTTGTTCCAGTGATTCTTACCGTAAAAGCTGTTGTCAGCAGTAAAATCCACTAACGATACAGGGTGGTCGGAGGTAATAAACTCGATATCTACTAGTGGCTGCGGACTTAAAAAACAATAGTCTAAATATTGCCACTTATTTACATCTAGCGCCACGCTTATCGCTTGAGAGAATATTACTTCTCTCGCTGCAGAGACTTCCTTAGACCACTCCTTAGCTGCCCGAGGCGAATTATTTGCCAACGCCATTATTCTGCCTTTTTCCTCTAGCTTATCCATGGTTCTTTGTAGGTGATTATTTTGTGCCAATGATCTAAACTCCAATGAACTAGCGAAATAGGCAATCTTGTCATGATCTAGTTTGCTAAGTGGCTTATGCTTCTTAATCTTTTCTTCTAGAATAGCATTAAACGCATTTTCAATCTGTGCCAAACCATCTTCAATTAAGTTCACCGGTAAGCCAGGCGCTTCATACATGTCATTTTTAACTGAGACATTGATTGGATTAGTGGAGAATTGTTTAGCTGTCTTTGCAAATTCCACTTTGTCATTGTTAGTAAACTGGTAAACCTGTACTTTGCCTTCAACGGTAAAATTTTGTAAATGTGCAGCTAAAGGCAGCCAGTGCTGGCGCCTCGTTCGGTCCTGTTTACCATTATTATTCTCTTTAGCTGTTTTCATTACTTTTTCATAATCTGTGACTTTAGTATTACTTCTTGCTATATTATACAGATAAGACCAGTCAGTTTGTATCTGGCGGAGAAAAGAAGATGTAATGAAGGTAGAAAATCCTAAATCTAACAATCCAAAGAAAAGGCCAAAATATATTCTTGACACAGATAAGCAAGAGGATATTCTGGAAGGCGAAGTTGTTGACTTGCGAATAGTTAATGAAGCGCGAGAAACCGCGCTTAAAAGCCAAGAAGAAGTCTTGAAGGTTATTTCCAGTTCTTTGGTCTCACAATTAAATTTTGACGCTCCCATTTTAGCAACAGCGGCATTGCGCGATTCTACTAAGCGAATGCACAGCCTAAATGATAGTCTTTTAGCCTACAAGAATGTGTTTAGTGGTTTGGCCGATAGTCTAAGGGTCTGGACTAGTTTTGGTGAACAAATAAATAAAACCCTCGTTGAGGCATTTAATCTACATAAAACCTTGGTAAGTATTTTAAATCAACCCTACTTACTACCGTCTTCAAAGAATCAAAAAGCCGGCCTAACACAAAGTGAAACAGAACGTGCTTTGCGACATCGAGTAAGTGAGTTGGAGTCTTAATTGGAACATTATTTGAAAATAGTCTCTGAGCCGCCCCAAAAGGCTTTACCAACACCAAATCAGCCGGTTATATATGATAAAGGTTCAAAAACTATATTTATCAAAGATACAGAAGTGTTAATTGATACTTCTGGTAGAAGTTATAACCAAACTGAAGTTTGTGACATGTTGTTTAAGAATAAGACAACTATTAGAGATGGTGTTAGTAATATGCTCATTTTAGAAAGACTTGGGCATGATAATGTGACAGCAAGTTATGTCAGAGAAAATTGGAGAATTATTTACAATATTGTACAAGGCATAAACCGAAAAATTTCAGATAAAACTTTTGCTCCAAAATATATACAATGTCGAACAACATGGACTAGAATCAACAAACTCTATCTGAAATAGTTTGCGTAAGTTTGCAAACTGCTAATCACATAAACTGGCTTTAGAAACTAAAAGTCAGGATTTATGTAGTGAATCAGTTAATTAGTGAGCTTCAAATAACCCCCGTAAAGCCAGTCAATGGCCTCGTTGCCTTTGCTAGCTTTGTGCTATACCAATCTATCTACTGTTGCTCTGTGGGCATTGTAACGCGCCCAAGCGGCTCATACAGACTTGTTTATCCTACTAAAAAAGCAGGCGGTACTGACTTGCACATTTTTCACCCCATAAATCGCGATGTAGGTAACGAAATTGAGGCTGCAGTAATTGCAAAAGCCGAAGAGGTGCTTGGGTATGAGGCTGACTGATGCACAAATTACCAAGTACCAAAAGATCTACAAAGATATTTATGGCAAAACAATTTCAAAAGACAAGGCTTTAGAACAAGGTCTGGCACTACTGCGGATCGTCAAAGTCATATCGCAACCACAAAATATTAATGAAATGGAGAAAAATAATGAACCAACTAAGTTACACACCTAAGGGATTACTCGACCGCCACAATATTGTTTATACTGACCGTGGCGAAGAACTATTACTGCACTGCTTATTTAACGATTGTGACGCTGATAGCCGGTCTAACGAATCGCATTTATATGTAAGCGCCCATACTGGCCAATATCACTGTAAAAAATGT
>JAHFOQ010000039.1 GCA_023261595.1 bacterium
AGCTCGACCACAAGAAGAACGCTAAAAAGCTTTCTCTCGTAATTAAAAAACCGACCATATGGTCGGTTTTTTAATACAGGTAATTATTTCTTTTTGTTGCTCAATCGTTTTTGTATCTGTTTTATGCTCGGTTGAGGTTCGTTTAGTACATCAAGATTCATTGGTTGTCGAGAAAACCCAATATGGAGCATGCCAAGTGGAGATCCGGGAATTAACCAAAACGTAGAGTAGGCGAAGCTTTTATGAAACAGCTTGCCCAGCCGGCTAGCTACAGCAACGGAATAGACTGCACCAATACCGGGGGTAAGGGAGAGTGCAAACCAACTCGGGGGTAGCTTTAATACCTTAATTAGACATGCAAAGTTATACATCGGTACTATGGCATGCCAGCTCGGTTCACCCAATTTACGAAATACCATACTGAGCCCAAGTGCATAACATAAGTAGAGAATGACGGCGATAATAATTACAATTATGCCGGCATTAATGATGGCTTGTATCATAAAGTAATCGTATCATAGTTTAAGTCTTGGTTTGGTAAAACTTATTAATATTGAAAATTTAGCCGACAAAAGTTATAATATAGCTCTATTGGGGCGTGGCCAAGTGGTAAGGCAACGGCTTTTGGTGCCGTCATGCGTAGGTTCGAATCCTACCGCCCCAGCCAAGTTTTGTCGACGACGTTGTCGTCTGTAAAACTTGGCTTATTATTAGTGAAGGTTTTATCTATTTCTTGTGATAGTAATAGACAGTCAATAAACTTCTAACCTCAATGCTGAACTATTCCCAATACAAAGAACAGCTCTACCTATGATTAGTAAACTAGATAATATGTAAATCCATATTTCTCTAAGAATGTATTTGTTTTTATCTTATCTTCTTTACTTTCAGACCTAAGAGAATCTGATAGATTATTAATTGCATTTGCAAGAAAGCTTCTCATGGGTCTCACCGCTATGACCGTTCTGTCTGAATTAACGTCAATAACTTTTTGATCACCAACCCTAGAGATAATAAACCCCCTAATTGTATACTGATGAGTGATTGAGTTTCTGAACTTCCACATTGCTTCTGCTTCAGAACGGTTAAAGCCAAAGAACTCTTTTGCCGATTCTTTAAAAACCTTACCGTTTTGTTTAGGACAAGAGTCTTTGATTTTAACGCGCGCCATAATGTCTATTGCAGAACAAAAAAGTAACGGTACTACAAACAGAGGCGCAAGTTCAGTATCAATTTTTTTATGTTGCTCTTCAGTTATGCCAAGAGTCTTAAATGATTTATATAAACCGAGATTATAGTCAATGTCATCTTGTATCTGCAAGAGAATGCTTTTTCTTTTACGATTATTTCCATAATAAAATGCGCTGGACTGTTCTTTGCAAAACTCAGTAATAATATCCAAATTGTCTATTACAAACCTCTTTACTTTATAACTCTATGTTTATTGACGGAATTTATCGTTGATTATCTTGGTGATAATTAGATTCAGCTTCATCTGCTTTTATGCGATTGTCACAAGCCCCATCTCCATTATCTCGTATGAATTCCTTGGTACACTCAAAGCTAGTTTCATGAGGCCTTATAACTAGATAAACAATAGACCCCGCGACGATAGCAGTAATGATAACTACACCAATAAGATATCCAACTGTGAAATGCTCTTTCATGAATTAATTTTACCACAATTGCCTAGAGAGTCTTTTTACCTATATAGTTGCAAAAAAGGTTAAGGTTTTCAACCGGAATCGTCAGTCAAAGTATTAACAGAAGTGATAGACAGTGCTACTATGCAACGGTCTTTTTGTATTATATGTATAGGTATATATACAAATATTAGTCACTAACGTTGAGAATAGTCTAAGAAAAGCGTTATAATAGATAACGATAAATAACTAATAAAAGGATATATATGATTACAGGATATTGCGTTAAGTGTAAAGAAAAAGGCGTTGAATTGTCTAATCCAGAGATTCATCAAACAAAAAAAGGTGGCTATATGGCTAAAGGTAAGCACGAAAAATGCGGAACAACTGTTTGTGCAATGATGTCTAAAGAAAATGCTGAGAAGGCAATAGAAGAAGGCGCAACTAAAGCCTATTAGTTCGTTTGTATAAGATGTTGAGCTAAGATTGGAATATTAACTTGTTCTAAACCATAACCCCCAACTAATAAAAAAACACTCGAGACATGCTCGGGTGTTTTTTTATTGTTAAATTCAAACTATCCAATATTGATCCATTTCTATGATGTATACTAGTAGTAGAAACGTACCTATAAATGGGGGTGGTGGGAATTTTCACTATAGTGGCAAAAAGCTCAGAGCAGAACTACAGTGCACTCTTTGCAGTACAAACATATCCTTTAGAAAATGATACTCTCATTCGTGTGATTGATGTTGTTGTCAAGATAGTTTATCCTCCCGTAAATGGTATTTATTATCAACAACGTTGTTATGGCTGGTTCAATTTAGATACCGTCGATCACACATCTCTTGATGCTTATGTAGAAGCACATCCAGAAATCCAAGATCTTGATACACGAGAAAAGTATATACAGTGGTATCGCATTCATCCTGAAGCACACGAGCCACCTGTAGATAGGCGAAATACACTGGCGGGTTTATATGAAGAATATCCTCAGCTTAAATCAATGACGTCTGAACAAAAAAGTGAGTTCTTTCGGGAGTTACGTGAGAAGAAAAGGGCATTATATGCTGAGCGCATAGCAAGAAATAGAAAAGTTTAATCATCATTATTTGATGATTATTTTATTTACTATTTAATAATAATGATCGATTTATGTAAGTAACAAATGTTATAATTAGCGTTAATAACGCAGAGGAATTTACATATGAACCCAACCGAGCAGATAGATAGCATGATAGCATCACTTAAAGATTGGCGAGGCACAATGCTTGCAAAGTTTCGCAAGCTCATTCACGAAGCCGATCCAAACGTAAAAGAGGAATGGAAGTATATGGGTTCGCCTTGCTGGTACCATGATGGTAGCTTAATTGCGGTTGGAGACGCTTTTAAAACAAGTGTAAAAATAGGGTTTTTGTATGGTGCATCTCTGCCAGACCCAAACAAAGTTTTTAATGACGAACTTGGCGGAAACCAAAGACGGGCTATTAAACTTAGCGAAGGAGATACGTTTAACGAAGAAGCATTTAAAGAGCTTTATAAAGCAGCAGTAAAATATAGCCAAGAAAAGAAAAAGAAGTAATTATAGGTTTTTAGAGATTATTGATCTATTTTGGTATAATTAAGTTGTTGATAAGTCCAGATAATCGTTAGCTTCTGTCTCGAGGAACAACTAACTACTGGCTAACATAATTTAGAGACTCATTATTAACTAAATAAGGAGTCAGGTTATGACAAAAATGACACCAGAAGAGCAAATAGATTGGTACGAGCGCTCTAAGAAGCACTGGCGATCTTGGGGTTCTTGGTTCAGCTGGGGTTCACCAGTTGGCCTCAGTATCTTCCTTCTTTCACTCGCAGGAGTGGCTTGGATTATTTCAAAAATATTCTAAGTAACAACTATATAAAACGGAACATATATTATGATGTTCCGTTTTAGTTTATATAATTACTCTGAAGTTAAGAAATATAAACTCATTATTTATAATAATTTATTACCAAGTGATTTGTTATAATGTTTAATATGAATAAAAATATTTGGCAAGTAAGTAATACAAAAAGTACAACAGCAAGTTCCAAAGCAATCTGGAAGAGATGGACGGCAGTCTCTGAATGGCCAGAAGAAGATAATAGTTTAGAATGGGCAAAGATCGAGGGTGATTTTGCTGTTGGTACAAAAATAATAATGAAGCCAAAAGGGTTTCCAAAATCGAGTGTAGTTATTACGAAACTAATACCGAACAAATCTTATGTAACTACGGGTAACATACCACTCGGTAAAATGACAATCGAACATACACTAGTAACAAAGAACGGCAATACTATCTTTACCCATACAATTAGCCTTACTGGCCCAATGCGTAATATTTTTGCAAAGTTTGTTGCACAAAAAATGGCCGACAATCTGCCAGAAAAAATGCGCAACATAGCACGGTTAGCTGAAAAGAATGGATAAAATACCACACCTTGCTCCGTTTAGTTTACAGAATCAAAATGAATATTTTGGCGGCTGGCCTGTAGTAGTTAATACGAAAGAAGAATTTGCTATTGCTTTGACTTTTCCCATAGAAGGGTGGGAGGGTTCTGCTACAGTAATTATTAAACAAGACCAAGAAGGTAAACTTTCCGCTAAGGCATATGGTAAAAGTATTGATGCACAAAAAGCAATAGAGCAGGCATTAGCTATACTTTCTCTAGATGTGGACGATGCAAGCTGGCAAGAAGTTGGTAAAATAGATGCATTTATTAGTGGTTTACAA
>JAHFOQ010000023.1 GCA_023261595.1 bacterium
GAGAATGAGTAATGAGCCAGAATTTGGCGGAGATGGATACCTGCATATTCCAGATTCGTGGCGCGATAATACAATTCTTGCTGCTCTAGGAGGCAAACGTATTCGGTTCGCGAACGAAACTCAACGCAAGTTGGTGTTTGAGCGCGATGGCGGAATGTGTCATTACTGCAAAGATCCGGTAACCCTGCAAGGATTCCAGGCTGATCATAAGGTTCCGTTTAGTAAAGGTGGGCTAACGGTTCTGAGTAATCTGCTCTGTGCTTGCCGGCGGTGTAATCTCGCCAAGGGCAATGTAAGTTACGAACAGTTCGTGGCCGAGCTTGCCGAGCATGGTATAGAGTGGCGCAACGATGTCGCGAGTAAACAAGCCAATTGGTTTGCATACCAAAATAAACTCGCACGAGGAGAGGTGTAGATATATAGAGACGGTTAATGTAACCGTCTTTTTTATTTATCTCAAACGAACAATAATATTGATAAATATATAATTCATACAATGTACAGGTGTATAATATAAATATTAATAAGGAGAAGAGAAATGTATCCGAATAGTGTAATTGGTTTTGTATGGTGGCTTATTGGTTTAATGATATGGATAGGCATCGCTTTTTGGCCTGCTAGAGTAGCAGCACGCAAAGGCCACAGCTTTTTTTGGTTCTTTATCTTTAGTTTAGTGTTCTTCCCAGCCGCATTGATTGTGGCATATGTTATCCGCCCAGCTAAAGTAGGTTAAATTTATTAACGAAAGAGAGCGACAAGTAGCATGGACAAGACTTATCTAGAAGAATTAACTCAAGTACTCCAAAAAGATGACAGGCTAGTCAATAAAGATGGCAAATTACTGAAAACAAGGATTACGGAGTATTCTCAAAACCTAGATAATGATCTAATAAAATTGCTCCTTGCAAACAAAAAACTAAGAGATTTCTTCTTCAAAGATATTGAAGGTACATTAGTTTTCAATCAAGACAAATTCCTTACGTTTGTGCATAATGAAGCATTTTTAGCTGATAGTTTTACCGCATATAAAAATAGGATTGGTTTAGCAGTAGATCGCAAGGACTACATTACTGAACACAATGAGGTGGTACTTAACTGGCCATATAAAGATTGCGTACTTGAAGGTGGTCAAGACAAAGAAGACCAAAAGCGTGATGAGGTATTTTGGAACGAGACACTTGGAGCCGACCAACAAGATGTGCTGTTAGCCCCAAAAGTCATCACAGGCTTTAAGAAGTATGACAAGGCTGGTGAACACGCGGTAACTGAATTAACCGACAAAGACAACCTAATCATTCGAGGTAATAACTTATTAGCACTCTACACACTCAAAAAGCGTTATACAGGTAAAATTAAACTAATCTATATCGATCCGCCCTTCAACACGGGCAACGACTCATTTAATTATAATGACCGGTTCAACCATTCTACTTGGTTAGTCTATATGAAGAATAGGCTAGAGATAGCACGTGACTTGCTGGCTGAAGATGGTAGCATATTTGTACATCTTGACCACAATGAGTCACATTACACAAAAGTTTTAATGGACGAAATTTTTGGCAGAAGTAACTTTGTTGATGAAATAATTTGGAGTTATGGTACTGCATCTGGAGGTAGGGCAAGTGGCGCTAAGCCGGTAAATATTCACGATTATATTATCCAGTATGCAAAATCATATTCTCGAAGAATCCAAAACAAGTTATTTACGCCCTATTCACAAAAATATATTGATGATTGGTTTAAATACTCCGATAATGATGGGAGACGCTATCGTCGCAGATTAATCGAAAAAAGTGGTTCTGGAGATGCGACATGGAAGAAGCAATATCTAGATGAAAGCCCTGGAGTTCCGCTAACTACTGTATGGTCTGACATTAAGCAGGTTTACGCAGACCCGAGGGCCTATAAAGCCGGGATGGAAAACACTACAGAAATTGTGAAAGGCTTTAATGGCCAAAAGCCTGAAGAACTATTAATGCGTATTCTACAGATGGCAACCAACGAAGGTGACCTGGTGCTAGACTACCATCTTGGCACGGGCACCACAGTCGCTGTAGCTCACAAAATGAATAGACAGTTCATTGGCATTGAACAATTGGACTACGGGAAGAATGATCCCACGTCACGTCTTAAGGAAGTAATTGATGGCGATAGAGCAGGCATAAGCACAAGTATGGGCTGGCTTGGTGGCGGCAGCTTTGTATATGGAATATTGATGAATGACGTCAATGTATTCATTAAAGAGGTTGAAAAGGCAAACGATAGCAAAGTACTCTCCGGCTTACTGACAACAGTACTTTCAAGTAACTTCTTGAGTCATCGTGTTGAGCCAAGTTTGGTTGAGTCTAATACATTTAGTAGCTTGCCAGTATCTCAACAAAAATCTTTACTAATTGATCTTGTGAATAAGAATAAATTATATGTTAATTATCACGACATCAATGACTCAAGCTACAAGATAGACTCAAATACAAAAAAGATAAACAGCTGGCTACAGGGTCGAGAATAGGACATGCAAGATTCTTTATATAAACAATTTGATAGCGCAAAACTGGGCGGATTTGTTAGTTTTGAACAGGTTCTACCAAGTCATATAACCGAAAACCTAGCCGACCATATTGAGTTGAGACCATATCAAGTTGAAGCATTGAATAGGTATATTTATTACACTGATAACTATCAAAATCGAGCTCCATCAAACGTTAATCTATTGTTTAACATGGCAACTGGTAGCGGTAAGACTGTTATTATGGCGGCTTTGATTTTGGATTTATATAAACGTGGTCATAACAAATTCGTATTCTTTGTTAATAGAAGTAATATAGTCCAAAAGACAATTGAGAACTTTACCAACCCCTCTAGCAGCAAATACTTGTTTGCAGATAACATTAGCATTGATGGAAATACTCCAATGATTAAAGCTGTAGATACCCTGAATTCAACTGATTCGGCAGACATAAAGATATTATTTACGACAATACAGAAACTTCATGGAGACCTATTTACACCAAGAGAAGGGCGAGTAACTCTAGAAGATATGGCTGAAGAGAAGATAGTGATGTTAAGTGATGAAGCACATCATATTAACGCTTGGACAAGCGGCGAAAGACTAAGTGGCGAAGAAGCAGAAGATAAACGTACCTGGGAGCACGGAGTCCAGAAGATATTCAGACAAAATGAAGAAAATATGCTGTTGGAATTCACAGCGACCCTAGACTTAGGCAATGCTAGTATCAACGAAAAGTACAATGATACATTGCTGTTTAAGTATGACCTAAAGCAATTCAGGAACGATGGCTACTCTAAAGAGATAAAACTCTATAGCGTACATGATGATATTGAGCAAAGAATGCTGCAAGCGATACTAATTAGCCAATACCGTCTATTAATTGCCGAGTCGCATGGTTTGATTTTGAAGCCTGTAATCCTGTTTAAGTCAAAGCGTATAGCCGACTCAAATGATAATCAGGCACTCTTTTCGGAGCTCATCAAGAACTTAAATGAATCGCAGATCCAAGAAGCATTATCTAGCTCAGACACATTGAAGCAATTGAATTTATTTCTGTCAGAGAATAATACTTCAATTGAGCATTTCATTAAAGAGCTCAAAATTGCCTTTGACGGCTCTCGCATACGAAATGTAAATGATTTACAGCAAGCTATTGAGCAGCAAATTGATATTAATAGACTAGAAGATATAGATAACGAAATACGTGTTATCTTCTCTGTAGACAAACTCAATGAAGGGTGGGACGTGCTTAATCTGTTCGATATAGTTCGCCTTTACAATACTCGTGACGGTACATACTCGAGAGGCGGCGAATACAAGCCTGGTACTACGACTATATCTGAGGCACAACTTATTGGTCGTGGTGCACGATACTGGTCATTTGAATATGGGCAAGATCCAATTGACCAACGTAAGTTCGATAAAGACCTGAATAACAGTTTGAGATTAATTGAAGAGCTCTACTATCATTCACCTAGAGACACTGATTATTTAATTGAAATCAGGTCGGCATTGGTTAAGTCTGGACTTATGGATCAAAAAGACCCTGAGACAGTTACACTAAAGCTAAAAGATACTTTCAAAGCGAATGAAGTATATAAATCAGGTCAAGTTTACCTAAACTCACTTGAAGATAATCCGCACGTTGATAAAAAAAGTCCATTTGATTATCTAGATGCTACTAGGGTTATCGAGGTCAAACTAGCTACTCACACAACAACAGTAGACACTGTATATAGTGAAGAGGCAGTTTCAAGAATCGAGACAGTTACTAAAGAATATATTTTCAAAGACATTCCACGATATTTAGTATACAAAGCGCTGGACAAACAGTACAAGTTCTACGGCTTTAATTTATTGAACAAATACATACCATCACTTGAAACAAAAGAAGAATTTATTAATATGCTCGGTGAGCTTCTTATAAAAGTATGCGGATCTAGTAGTGATTTAGAAAGCCCGACTAATGTCACATGGCTAAAAATTCTAAGCGAAGTATTCAATCAAATTCGAACAATAATGGAGACAAAAGATTCACCAAAAGTTGGATCAAAAATCTTTAAGCCAAAACCTCTTAACAGTGTATTCAAGTCAGAAAAGAAAATCATTGTCGAGAAGGCGGACGGTTCTGCAGGTAAAGCAATGAGTGAAGAATCTGATGTTCTGCATTTAGATTTGTCTACACGCGAGTGGTACGCATACGAGGAAGATTACGGTAATAGCTATGAAAAGAAGCTAGTAAAACTCATCGATTCAAAAATTGAACGACTTAAGCAAAAGTGGGAAGAGCTATATTTAATCAGGAATGAAAGAGACTTAAAGCTGTTCAGTTTTAGTGACGGGTCATCATTCATGCCAGATTACTTATTATATTTGCGTTCAAAAAGTAGGTCTCAGACATTCTATGTCTTTATTGAACCAAAAGGCGAAAATATTGAAGCTACAGATAACTGGAAACAAGAATTCTTAGTTGAATTAATAGCAGAAGCAAAAGTTGAAAACTTATTTGAAGATACAGATGAAATAAAGATTATTGGGCTGCCATTTTACCAGCCAGCAAATACTGATAGTTATGAGCCTAAGACTGACGAGTTCTCTGAATCGTTATCAGTGCTTGAAAGAAACTAGTTATGGATCACCAAGAGGTAGCCAATACCTTTGCAATAGAAGCCTCACGTTGCTACTTTACTGCTAGATACGTTTATCTTGGGGGCATGTCACTGTTGAATGGTAGCGGTTTCTTTGCTCAAGGTGCTATCGAACAATATCTAAAAGCTGTGATTATAAACGTTGACAATTCAAAAGTGGAAGAAGTATATAGGCTAGGACATAACCTTAAGAAATTAAGACAGCTAGCATTTGAGATAACAGCTGATGATGAGTTCAATTCAGAAAAATTTAAGACTACTGTTGAGTATTTTGACCCTTTTGACCAAGTAGGTAGATATGGTTCAAATGCAAACTATGACCCACTCTCACATTCTAACGAAACACTTACAAGTACTGGCGTTATTGCTTGGCAGCCTGACTACATGCCCCATTTGGACTATGCGATTATGATTTGTCGCCAACATGTAAGTATTGACCCAAGTTCTATGGACTTGGTTGCACAGATTAAGGCTCGGAATACTAAATCGATGGCGTGGAGAAATTGGCAACTAGAGGGTTTGAAACCAGATGATGTACTGTTTATTGATAACAGTTACATCTACGACATGTAGAGTACTCGCTGAACTTTTGACTATAAATGAATCTTATCAAACCTCTTATAGTTGTAAAAATCTCTACTAATCAATAAAATACACAGCTAAGTGCATAGGCACTGCCGTACCTTTCAATTCCCTTCTACCAATAGGCGGACGCGTGGAAACTGTCGCAAAGAACAGCCTGCTGACCAGCAGGGTATTACCGGGGTTTTGGATTGTTCTTACTACCGTAATTATTATTGTTTTGCCATGGCAATATAGTCTGGTTGGCTTAATAGCTGTGGCTCTTGTGGCTGGCTTAGAACTTGGCCAGATGGTAGCAGATATTCATTCCAATAAGTTTAAGGCTAGAGGGCCAGTGCTACTCGAATGGCTCCTGCTCTTGCAGTGGCCGTTTGCATTAACCTATATACATTACCAAGCTGGAACAGGTGTTATGGCATTGGTGGTATTTAGCATTTTTCTTTCTGATGTCTGCGCATTTTTTGGTGGAAAGAAGTTTGGTCGCCATAAGTTAGCGGTAAAGATTTCGGCCGGCAAAACCTGGGAAGGCGTTGGGTTTGGCCTGGTTGGTGGTGTAGCTGTAGCATTTCTCGCTTGGCAAATATTTGCAGTAGACATTGCTGCACTTAGTTTGTTGGCTTTTGCAGTAGCAATGGTGCTTGCGGGAATTATTGGCGATCTTAACGAGAGCTGGATAAAACGTCTGGCTGGAATAAAAGATTCGAGTACATTATTACGCGACCATGGTGGCATGCTCGATCGCATCGATTCACTGCTGAGTGCGAGCCTGTTGGTTGCTGTGTTGGTGTTTTATAAAGTTATATAGATATTTTGCCCAAACAGTTGTTTGGGTTTTTTATTACCTATTTTCTACAGTGTGTAATTTTTTATAGAAATTGTATGGGGTAAGCGTAGAATTGGGTGTGTAAAGGAGATATTCGAATGCCAACCAGCCAATTACCTAATGTAATTACTTCGAAAGTTGCGCCAAAACGTTTGTCTCGCTCACACCGAGCTGGGTCACCAACTCTTTATTCTTTAGATGAAACACTTAAGGCTGTACCGTACGAAAAGAAGAAAAAGTTTGGTTCGGTAGGGAGTTATATATTTGTGGGTATTTTACTTTTGCTGACAATTGGCATTATTGTGTTTAACTATTTTTGGTTTCGCAGAAGCCAAATAGATACAATCGATGCCGAAACGAAGCCACCAGAACATGTGGTGAATCAATAATTTTTGGTTGCATAGTTAAACCAAAAGGAGTATATTTGGCGCAAGCATTTGCACCTTGAAACTTCCAGATCGGAGAACGTCATGAGTTACGATCCATATGGTAATGGTAATCCTGGGAGAGGTCCGGGCGGTCAACATCCGTGGGAAGTGGGCCCAGTACCACGTCCTTACGAGGGTGCATTGCCGCCAGACGGTAGAGTTAATCCAGATCATTCACCAAGTTTCATAGATTACCAGAATTCTCTTGCTGGAGCACGTTTGGCTGACGAACAGCGTCGTATTGCTGAAACTTCTGTGCCGCGCTATCACACACCGAGTACAAGTGGAGTCGTTGCACCTCGAACGGTACAGCCAACGAAGCCGACCGTTTCTGCTACGGCTGTTACAGCAAAACCTGCTAAACCAATCGTAAAACCTACTCCACAATTGCCCCCGGGCAAATACTTGGTTATTGATGAGCGCAAGCCTCGGCTTGGAAGTGTCTATCCGCAGCTCATTTTTCCGATTCTCGGAAGCATATTTGCGCTGACAATGATGAATGTATTTTTTGCATTTATGCTGAGCAATCCTCCTGCTATGAAGGCTTTTGCTTTTACTTTTGCTGTTTCAATAGTAAGTTTTGGGTCAGTTTTGTATAGAGCAGAAAACACCAGTACCGAAAAGTACAAGCCTGCAGATATTTGGAAGCCAATCTTGCTGTGTTTGCCGGTATTGCCGGTTGCTAGCTTTATTGTTTATGGTATTGAGTTTAGCTGGGTAAGGATTGGACTATTTGGCCTACTGGGTTTGATGTGTATGTTCTTGTATGCCTCTGTGAATGATTCAAGTGAAATAACAAAAACTATTGCAAACAAGAATTGGGGAAAGAATGTTTTTACTGCAAGTCTGATTGGCCAGAGATGCCATTTGTGTAACGGCATTGGTGAACCAGCTGTAGCTTTGCGCCGATATCGGTTTGCAGATAAAAATGCTCGGTATAACTACACACCGGTCTGCGAAAAACATCGCCATTACGTGCGAATCGTTACTCCAGACGGTAAAGTGCAATGGCCACAGAATGAAGATTGCACCCAGCCTGGGTTAATTAAAATGAAAGTCAAAAAGTAATTTACCGCTAGTTCTATTAGCGGTTTTTTATGTAAAAACCCCACATTGCTGCGGGGTGGAAATTAGAGATAGATACCAGGCCGGTAGTCTTCTTCGTCGTTATCAACAAAGTTAATGACAATCTGAGCAGATTCGAGGAGGGGCATACCGCTGTTTTGGGCAAGGGTAGTAACGAGTTGAGATGTAAAACGATGTGCAAAAAGCTTGGGCGTGGGAAAGAGTGGTTTGCCTAGTAGGCGTTGATACTCACTGCTCCAACCATAAATGTAAGAAGCCATTTCGGTAATACCTGGAATCATAATAGAAACGATTTCTTGTTCTGTTCCCACGGGAAGTGTCGGAAAATGACCGTTGAGCTGAATAAATCGGCTGGCTTCTTTGCAGGCTTCAGCAGTTGGGAATTCGATAATTTCAACCGGCATTACAATATTGTCATCTCCATCGATTTCGAGCAGAAACACACGTAAACGGGGCATATCTCGAGCGGGAAAATCGATAACTAAGTTGAACGAAAGCTCATTGAGTTCATCGAGCAGACTCATTGCCCTCTCTATCTGTTGAGGTACGTTGCATTATGGTATAACGTATATGGTATAAAGTCAATAATATCTTGTTACTGCTCATGTTTATCAAATATTCTAGGGTTGATCTACGGTGTATAATAATAGTATTAAGGAGGACACAGTATGCATTTGAAAAACTTAGAACAACAAGCCAAAGATAATATTACGTTTCGTACCGTGGTGGCGAATAGCAAACACACTCAGGTGGTTGTTATGCACATAAACCCCGGCGAAGATATCGGCCTCGAAACACATCAAGATAACGATCAAGTTCTTTTGCTCGTAAGTGGAAAAGGCGAAGTAGTTTTAAATGGTGAAAAGAGTGAGTTTACCGCAGGAGATTGTGTATTAGTACCAGCCGGAACTGAGCACAACTTTACCACCGTGGGTGACGAGCCAATGAAGATTATTACCACCTACAGTCCACCACATCATCCAGAAGGAACGGTACACCAAACCAAAGCAGAAGCAGAAGCAGCCGAAGCCGAGCACGAAAGTCACTAGAGTGTCAGAACACGTCGTTTTAGTAGATGCGAATAATCGACATATTGGGTTGGCTGATAAAGTAACTATTCATACCAACGAAACCCCTCTTCATAGGGGGTTTTCGTTATTTTCGTTTAATTCACATGGGCAATTACTCTTACAACAACGTGCGCAGAGTAAAATTACTTGGCCAGGTGTTTGGAGTAACTCAGTCTGCGGGCACCCGGCCGATGGCGAAACTGCCCAGCAGGCTGCCAAACGCAGGGCGGAATTTGAACTTGGTATTGAAGTTGCACTAAATGACATCGAGGTGTTTGTGCCAGACTATAAATACCGCTATGAACATAATGGAGTGGTTGAGCACGAAATTTGTCCGATACTCGGTGTAGTGAGTGATGTATTACCACGTATTAAACCGCAAGAAGTCGAAGATACCGTATGGATAGCGTGGCCCGAATTTGTTGCTCAAACCCAGCAACCAAATGCATTTTCACCATGGTGCGTAGAAGAAACACAACTACTCGTTGCGAATAAACAATTCCAACAATTTTATCAAAAAATACTGTCCACATGAAAAAACACATTACCGTAACCGATACATTCCAGAAAAATTACATGTACGTACTTACCGAGCCAATGGGCAAGAATTTTGACCCAGAGTTTACTCCTGATCTTACTCCAAAACAAATGTTACAGCTCGGCGTATTTGGTGGAGAATATTTTGCAGATAAACCAAGTGATCTACCCGAGTCTTGGCTAAAAAATGCAAAACTCTCTACAGAGTACAATGCAGAGTTGAACTTCTTTAAAGTAAAGGCCAGCCAGCCAAGGAGTATTTGGCTAGAAAAAGGCTGGATCAATGAAGAGCATGATCCGAAAGGGTGGTTTCAGTGGTATTGTCGGTATTATATGGGACGCAGAATTGCCGAGTATGATGCGTGGCAAATACAGAGATGGAAGAATATGCGCAGGCATATTGCACAGCTACAAAAAACTTGTCAAAAAGGAGATCTTAATTGTCGGCCGGTGCAGCGCCAAGCACTGTTACATTGGGCATATGATAGCCGTAAATTATAGTTTACAATAATAGGCATAAGCACAATCTAACCTAAGAGGAACTATGGCAAAAAAAATTACAATTGAAGGTCTCCATAAATTTAACGTTATTATGGTGCCAATCTTTGCACTGCAGGGATTGGCTGTTTTGTTTCTATCGAAAAACTTTAAGCTACCAGTAACAGCAAGCTACCTCTCATTTAATACTGCAACACAAAATCTCGAACCAATGACGAAGACACTCTTTATGGTGCCACTTGCCTGGTTGGTCGCTGGCTTCTTGTTTATGAGTATGGCGGCTCATCTAATAATTTCTACTGTGTGGTATCCAGGGTATAAAAAAGACCTGAAAAAAGGAATGAATAGAGCTCGGTGGATTGAATATAGTGTTTCTGCTTCAACCATGATTGTTGCCATTGCAATGCTGGTAGGAATTTATGATCTTTCGAGTTTAGTAATGCTCTTTGCACTTGTAATGGTAATGAACCTCTGCGGACTTATAATGGAAATACATAATCAAACCACCCAGAAAACCAAATGGATTAGTTACATAGTTGGGTGTATTGCCGGGGTAGTGCCTTGGGTGGTAATCGCGACATATTTTTGGGCAAGCTCAACCTACGGAAGTGGTCAGATCCCAACCTTTGTATATTGGATCTATGTAAGTATCTTTATCTTCTTTAACTGCTTTGCGATAAATATGTTTTTACAATATAAAAAGTGGGGACCATGGAAGAATTATCTCTTTGGTGAACGGGTCTATATTATTTTAAGTCTTGTCGCAAAATCTGCTCTGGCTTGGCAGGTATTTGCAGGGACACTCCGCCCATAAAGTGGAAAAACCAGAAAAATTTAACCTTATTAATTGGCTGTTTAAAAGCAGCACCGGTCAGATTGTCGTTGTTCAATATCCAAACCTTCCACTCTACATTGCGCTCATAGCATGGTTGGCATTGCGTGTAATTACTACAAAGCCGATACATACTATATTAGAAATTATTTTTACTCTTTCACTGATTGTATGGGCAGTATTAGAAATAGGCAGTGGAAGTTCGCGCTTTCGTCGAATTTTAGGTGCCGGTGTTCTTGTTTGGTTGGTGGTAACCTTTATGCTATCGGTACTGAAATAGAGCCTATAGCTCAGCTATGAATTGAATGAACACTATTTAGGTGGTGTGTTTTTGTACGTGCCATACCAAGTAGGCGAGTAATAAAGAAGAGACGATACAAATTAAACTAATGGCAAATGGTATTTGTAAACTATTTCCAGTAGGCGCAAGTGAGTCAGTTGCGGCAGGAGTAACTGGCACGGGAGAAACTGTAATTGTTACAGACGCAGTAGCAAAATTTCCTAAACTATCTGTTATCGTATAGGTAAAACTATCTGTTCCGGTGTATCCATTATTTGGTGTGTAGACATATGAGCCATCTGGATTTATTACTATACTTCCGTGGGAAGGCTGGGTGTAACTGCTAAGTGAAATATCATCTCCTGTGTTGCCCGACATTACTCCATTAGCTGCATTAGTGATGAGTGGCATGTTCTGTTGAGTGCTAGCTGTTTTGTCTGTAGCAACTAAATCTGGAATAGGGCTTGGTGCAGTAAAACACGATGCCCCGTCGTTAGAGCTGCTTGGTGTTGTTGCAAGTGCAGGTATGGCAATTGGCGCGGTATTAAAGTCAGTAACTTTGTAAATAATGCCAGTGGTGTTATCAAAAAAGTACAGAGTGTCTGCATCTGCTGCCCAACCAGAACCAAACCCATTTGCTGGGAGCGTAATCGGTAGAGAAGTTACATTACCATTTGTAATATCAATTTTGTAAAATGATCCGCTACTCGAGCCTACGCCGACAGCATACAGAAACCCATTGAGGTATACAAATTCAGAGCTAAACATACTTTGAGATAACGGCAGAGCTGTGGCCACATTGGTTGTGACATTAATTTTATACACCGTTTGATCTAAATCTTTAACGTAGAGATTGCCAGAAGCATCCATGTCACCCGAATTATACCCAAAAACATCTGGAGCTGGTAACCCGGTTACTAAACCAAGATCGGTATACACTCCGGCGTCATCCACCCGAAACAAGTGCGCTTCTGTAGGGAGATTTATAATTCCATAGATATAATTATCGAGTTTGTTGTAACCTATAGCGTTGATATTACTTGCATACTGAGCGCCTATAGGCATATATGTTCCATCTGTTGGATTGAGAATGCGCAATCGATTATTTTGAATTTGATAAAACCCACTGTCGCAAGTAAAAGGTGCGGCGTTGGTTTTATTTGGTAATACAAAAATTGCGCAAATGAGGAATATGCCAAAACCCACTAGCTTTAGATAGAAATACTCGCTTTTTACAAACATAACTGTATTCAATTGTACATTGTA
Source organism: bacterium (assembly GCA_023261595.1). Lineage (GTDB taxonomy): Bacteria > Patescibacteriota > Saccharimonadia > CAILAD01 > BJGX01 > JAHFOQ01. The sequence goes on from JAHFOQ010000023.1 coordinate 12,560, forward strand.
TTTACGATATTCACCATCATATAAAATCGACCAAGCAAAATTTGTCTGATATACTTGTCGTAATGAAACCACTAGAGAAAAAAGTTTTACTATTATTGGCAATGGCGCAGCTCATTCTTACGCTCGATTCGACGGTAATGAATGTATCTATAAGTACCTTAGTAAAAGATCTCAATACAACTGTT
>JAHFOQ010000024.1 GCA_023261595.1 bacterium
CACAGAGCAAACCGGGCTGTTTGCTTTTTTAATACGATTTTCATTCCGAACAATTTCCATTGTTCTCCTCTAGGTACAGTCTGCAGGAGCAGAATTAGAGGATATTATAGCACTAGAGAGTAAAACAAGACAAAATTATTATGGAGTAACAGTAACAATGCCGGTCATATTTGGATGAATAACACAACGGTACTTGTATGTACCGGGAGTATTAAATGTATGACTATATGACTTGCCCTGAGCTAAGCTGTCACTCGCAAAACTACCGTCGTTTGCAGTAACGGTATGTACTACACTATCGTCGTTAGTCCAGGTTACCGTTGTACCTGTTTTAACAGTAATATTATCTGGCGTAAAAGCCATTTCTTTGATATTAACTATGTTGGTCGTTACGGTTGAACCAGTCGAGCTTGTAGATGTTGTTGTTGTGCTTGGCGCAGTTGCAGTCTTTCTGCTATTGAGCACGTAAAAAATGCCAATTGCGAATAACACCACTGCAATTATGATAATTACTATAAGTATGACTGAACCTCGTCGTTTTGTATTCATTATGCTTCCCTTTTTGCTTAATACTTGTGTTTATTTTACCATTTTAGAGCGAAACTAACAGTTTATAGATCTTAAATTATTTTGATATTGCGAGTTGATAGATGCTAAATTATTTGCGTGAGTGGTATTTTCAGCAGATATTGCCGAAGGTGACCCCCCACTTGATGTTAAGAAATTAATTACATTTTGATGTCGAGTATTTTCTGCAGCAACTTGAGAATTATATTGGTTGGTAAATAAATTCTTTTGTGTTGTACTACATCGAGCAGTTGTTGATGTAGAACCGCCAGGATTTACCTGAGGCTGGGTGATATTTGGGTTGGTTTGATCATTTGTTGGTACATTGGTTTGGCTCGTGTTTGTGCTTGTATTAGTCTGTGTATTACTTTGGGTTTTTGGTAGCGAGGCAGCATATCGAGCAGTTGAACCTACACCTATTATTGCCAAAACAGAAAGGATTGCTACGGCAGCAATTCGAAGTGGCATACTAATATCGCTAAAATGAAAACTAAATTGCTCTTGGTTTTGTTGCATTGTATTCTACATTATACCAAATAGCATAACCTTATTGTTTATATCTAACAATAATTATGTAAAAAAACAATGCTAGACGTTATGAAAAGTTCGGCGTAATATAAAACGTAAGTTTTGTTTTTGAGGCGGAGTTCTACGAGGGGGTGTTTTTTAAGTTAACTGTATAAATTCTGTTGCACTTTCGTATTATGTTCGTATATAATACGGTAAAGACCAATTTCTCTATGCACAGTTGACGACGTAAATAAAGCCATATATAGTGTCTAGTAGTTAGCACAAGCACTATATGTAGTGATAGTCACAACAATTAATGAGTCTTTTCGGGAGGGTAAATGACTTTTACAAATATAAAAAAACGCAACGGTCAGATTGTTGATTTTGATCGTGAGCGAATAGAACTGGCTATTTCAAAGGCTAGTACCACTGTTGGAGGTGAAATTGCACCGACAGACATTACATTACTTGTCGATAATGTTATCTCTCACCTAGAAAGTTTTTCAGAAGAGGCTGTGCCAGAGGTTGAGACTATCCAAGATTTAGTCGAACAAGAGCTTATGCGAGGCGATTATTTTAAAACTGCCCGATGTTATATTCTCTATCGGGAAGAACATAAGGCACTCCGCGAAGCCGAAGCCGAACGAAGTGCAGAGAAGCTTGAACACAACGCACTCAAAGTAACTCAGCCAGACGGTAGTGTTGAGCATTTTAGTTATTCACGACTTATTACTGATTTAGTAGAAACAAGTAGCGGTTTAGAAGCTAATATTGATATCGACGAACTTGCTCAATTAGCCAAAAGCAATCTTTACGATGGGATTACTGTCGAAGAACTCCAAGAAGCATTAGTTATGGCTGCTAAGACGAATATCGAAAAAGACCCTGCCTACTCTGCTCTAGCTGCTCGCTTACTTCTACGTAAAATTTATCGTGAGGTACTTAATACAGATATCGAAGCAAACCTAAAAGATGCATACAAAACGAGTTTTGTGGCTTTTGTAAAAGATAATGTAAAAAATAATCGTCTCGATAAACGCTTACTAGAGTTTGATCTTGAAGTGTTAGCTGATTATATCCAACCTGAACGAGACCATGAATTTGATTATATGGGGCTTGATATGCTCAACGATCGTTACTTTATGCAAATTGAAGGACGCGGCATACGTTTAGAGGCACCGCAAATGTTTTGGATGAGAATCGCTATGGGACTTTCGGTACTAGAGAAGAAAACGGAGCGAGATGCATCTGCTAAAAGGTTTTATGATGTTCTCTCTACACTTCGTTATGTCCCCTCAACACCTACCCTGTTTCATTCAGGTACCACATTTGCTCAGCTCAGCTCTTGTTTTTTGAATACCGTTGAGGATGATTTAAAACACATTTTTAAGGTTTATTTAGACACTGCCTTAATGAGTAAGTTCTCTGGCGGTATTGCAACTGACTGGACAAATATTCGTGCTACAGGATCGCTTATTAAAAAAGTTAATATTCCTTCACAGGGCGTTGTTCCATTCTTAAAAATTGCTAATGATACGACGGTAGCAATTAGTCGTTCTGGTAAACGAAAAGGTGCTACTTGTGTGTATTTAGAAACATGGCATTTAGATATCGAAGACTTTTTAGAGCTGCGTAAAAATACTGGAGATGAACGTCGTCGAACGCACGATATGAATACTGCTAATTGGATTCCGGATTTATTTATGAAGCGAGTCGAAGCGAATGCAGAATGGACACTCTTTTCACCAAATGATGTACCCGAACTTCACCATTTGTACGGTAAAGAATTCGAAAAGAAATATGAGGAATACGAAAAACTTGCTGATGTAGGTAAAGTTGAAATGTTTCGTCGAATTCCTGCTGCCCAACTCTGGCGCAAAATGCTGACAATGCTTTTCGAAACAGGTCACCCCTGGATTACTTTTAAAGATCCATGTAATGTTCGTAGCCCACAAGATCATACCGGTGTAATCCATAACTCTAATCTCTGTACCGAAATTACACTCAATAACTCAAAAGAAGAAACAGCTGTTTGTAATCTTGGTTCGGTCAATCTTGGTAGACATATTGTTGATGGTAAGCTCGATCAAGAACGTATGGAAGACACCGTTACTACTGCTATGCGTATGCTCGATAATGTTATTGATATTAATTACTACACCACTAAAGAGTGTGAAGTTTCAAATTTACGTCATCGCCCAGTTGGACTTGGCATAATGGGATTCGCCGACGCCCTCTACATGTTAAATATTCCGTTTAATTCTGAAGAAGCCGTGACATTTGGAGACGAATCTATGGAACTGGTGAGTTATTATGCTATTCTTGGCTCGAGTCAACTTGCTAAAGAAAAAGGTAAATACAAGAGTTACAAAGGTAGCAAATGGGATCGCGGAATCTTGCCAGTTGATACTTTAGATTTACTCGAACAAGAACGAGGCACCAAGATAGACGTTAGACGTCGTGGCAAATTAAACTGGAAACCAGTTCGGGATCACGTTAAGAAATATGGCATGCGCAACTCTAACACTATGGCGATTGCTCCAACTGCATCTATTAGTAATATTTCGGGTTGTTTTCCATGTATTGAGCCAATTTATAAGAATCTCTATGTTAAATCGAATATGAGTGGTGACTTTACGGTTATTAATAGTTATCTTATCGATGATCTAAAGAAATTAGATATGTGGGATGAAGACATGCTTAAAAAGATTAAGTTTAATGACGGTTCTATTCAAAAAATTGCAGAAATACCACAAGAAATTCGTGCTAAATATCAAGAAGTATTTGAAATTGATGCTGAATGGCTGGTTAAAATTGCAGCGTATCGTGGCAAGTGGATAGACCAAAGCCAAAGTCTGAATATCTTCGTACAAGGCGTATCCGGTAAAAAATTGAGTGATATTTACACCTATGCCTGGAAGATGGGATTAAAAACAACCTACTATTTACGCTCATTAGCTGCGAGCCAAGTAGAAAAATCTACGGTTGATACTGCGGAATTTGGCTCTACCCACAAACGTGAATTTGCTACCGTTGCCGAGACAGCACCACAAAAACGCGATGAATAAAATAAAATTAACTTAAGGAGAAAAGTATATGCCTGTTAAAATGACGAACAAACGCCCAAATGTTAATAATCGACGCATTATCAACGGTGAAGATGCTGATGTTGTTCAGCTTCATCCAATGAAACATAGTTTTGCTTGGGATGCGTATTTAGCAGGTAACGCAAATCACTGGCTTCCTACTGAAATTGCCATGCAAGATGATATTGAATTGTGGAAGTCACCAAGACTTTCCGATGATGAACGTTTGGCATTTAAGACGGCTCTCGGCTTCTTTACTACTGCCGATAGCATTGCTGCTAATAATTTGGTATTAGCCTTCTACAAGCACGTAACGAGTCCAGAATGCCGTATGTATTTGCTTCGCCAAAGCTTTGAGGAAGCTATTCATACTCATGCCTATCAGTACATTGTAGAAAGCTTGGGTATCGACGGCGGTGAAGTATTTAATATGTATCGCGAAAATACTGCACATAATTCAAAAGCTAACTTTATTCTTGGGTTTAATGAAGGTATCTTTGACGATAACTTCCATACAGGTACATTCGAAAATGATCAAAAGTTTTTAGAAAACCTTTGCGTATTCTCTCTTATTCTTGAAGGAATATTCTTTTATAGTAGTTTTGCGGTAATATTTGGTTTTCAACGCCAAAATAAGTTAGTAGGAAGTGCCGAACAAATTCAATATATTATGCGTGACGAATCTCAACATTTAAACTTCGGTATAAATATGATCAATGCTATTAAAGAAGAACAGCCAGAACTTTGGAGTGATGAATTTCAAAAACGAATTACCAGTCTCGTAAAAGAAGCAGCAAAGCTCGAATATAATTATGCTCAACAAGTTTTCCCCAAAGGAATATTTGGTATGAATGCCGATGGCTTTAAACAATACATCGAACACATTGCAGACAGACGTCTAAGCGCTATCGGTTTGCCTAAACAATTTAATGTAAAAAATCCTTTTCCATGGATGAGTGAAGCAGTAGATTTAAGCAAAGAAAAGAACTTCTTTGAAACACGCGTTACTGAGTATCAAACTGGTGGCACACTCAACTGGGAATAAGATAAATCTATCTAGCGGTTATACAAACAAAACTTGTTGTGTATATAGCTCTAAAGTATGTCGTGCGTTAGGCTCAATATCAAGTTCTGCTAAGGCTTGCTCTGCTGGCAACCAAACATAGTCTTGTGCCTCATCATTTAATCGCACTTTTTTGGATGATGCCTTAACTACATAATCAACAAACATATGATGTATATATTCTTGGTAATAACCAGAATTCTTTATCTGGTCAAACGTACAAATATGAGATTCTATTTCTCCACTTAACCCGGTCTCTTCTTTTATCTCGCGTAATAATGCTTGATGTAACCGCTCGCCACGACGCACTTTGCCGCCAACCATTGAATATTTATTACCCCACTTGTGGGTTTTAACTAACAAGACCTCAGGTAAATACTGAGCGCTTGTTTGATGTTCGATAATTCCTCCGGCTGCAACTAATGATCCTGGAGCAATTAACTGTTGCATCATTTGGTATAATTGAGAATTTTTGGTTTGCAGATTTGCCTGAGGAAGAGTTTTATTAGTCACTATTTTTTCAACCAAATGCTCTACACTGATAATATTGGATTTGGCTATGTATACGGGCAAATCTTTTGGCGTGTGGCTAAAATAGCATGGTACATTTAACGTTAGTGCTACTCCGAGTTCGAAAGCAGCACTTTTCCCGATATACCCTCCAGGATTAATAAAATAACTAAAACCATTCGGCCCGAGTTTCTGTAAATTATGCAAATACCGAAGTTCAACAAACCGAGGATCTAAATTCTCTTCTCTATCTAATAATAAAAATGTATCTTTTATACTTGTTATCTCGAATGAAACGGGAGCTAATACTTTTATTCCGGAAGCTTTGAATACTTTATTTGCAGTTCGTATTTCAGCAAAATGTCTACCGAAGCTGCCATGAAGTATCACTCGGAATTTCATATTATATTAATTATCGACTCAATACGTTTTAAAGACTCTTCTCTACCAAGAGTGACTAAAATGTCAAATAATCCTGGAGCTTGTTCACGTCCAGTTAATACAATTCGAAGCGCTGAGAATAGCTGGCCTGTTTTAATACCGAGCTTTTCTGCCAGGTTACGAAGTGCTTTTTCGATGTCATCATGTTCAAAAGTATTGTTACGTAAAACATTAATGGTTTCTTCGAGCCAATGCTTAACATCTTGTGCAGAATCTTTTTTTGTAAGTTGAGGTAAATCGACATGAGGTGTTTCGAAAAAGATTTCCATAATATATTTTGCTTCATCGAGTCGTTTCATTCGATCCTTATCAAGAACGAGTACTTTCTCAAAATACTCTTTATCTTTGTACCATTCTTTAGGTATGTATGGTTGAATCTTGTCTGACAATTCACTTACGGTTAGTGAGCGGATATATTCTCCGTTCATCCAGTCTAAACGGGTAATATCAAACCGAGCTGGGCTCTTCTGAATTCTTTGAATATTAAATGTATCAATCAACTCTTTTTTGCTAAAAATTTCTTGCTCGGTACCATCATTCCAGCCAAGTAATGCTAAAAAGTTTACCATTGCTTCTGGCAAATATCCCTTGGCATTGTACTCAAGAACATCAACATCGCCATCTCGCTTACTGAGTTTTTTCTTACCATCCGGCCCAAGAATTGAGGGCAAATGTATCCATTTAGGTCGATCAAAACCGAGTAGATCGTAAAGCAAGGCATGTTTCGCTGTTGTGCTAATAAACTCATCACCTCTAATAACGTGGCTAATGTTCATCAAATAATCATCTACTACGTTCGCAAAGTTGTAAGTCGGAAAGCCATCGGCTTTTAAAATTACAAAATCATCAATCAGATTATTGTTAGTTGTAAATTCACCTCTAACTTCATCTTTCCAGCTTGTGGTGTCTTCAGGAACTTTTAATCGAATTGGTAGATTATTCTTGTTAGTATTTACCTCTGTTGGTTCCATTTCTTGCTTATACACAAATGGACGTTTGGCAGAGATTGCTTCTTCTCGTAAAGCAGAAAATGCTTCTGGTGTAATCGCCGAATAGTAGGCTAAATCTTTCTCTACAAGTGTTTCGGCATATTTTTGATAGTGAGGTAAACGTTCAGATTGAATATATGGACCAACTTCACCAGGCTTTGGTTCTGATTCATACCAAACCCCTTCATCTGGATGGATCCCGAGCCAGTCTAGGCTTTTAATAATTTGCTCTACCCCCTCTGCCACAAAACGTTCACGATCGGTGTCTTCGAGACGTAAAATAAATTCACCACCGTTTGCTTTCGCAAATAGATAAGCAAATAATGCGGTACGTACACCACCAATATGTAAAAGCCCTGTAGGACTCGGGGCAAATCTCGTTCTCACTTTCATATGCCAATTATATCAGATTGGCTACCTAATCGGTTAGCATTTGTTCTGGAGAAATTTCATTCCAATATCCATCAGGTAATTGTCGATAGAACTCTACTTTTTTGCTTGTTTGCTCCGTGTCATATATGTACTCGACATGATCAGCTGGCCCTCGATGATGGTAGATAGTTTTTTTATCGAGAATAGCAGGACTTTCGATATTATCTATTCGGTACTTTTGATTGTCCTTTTCGAACTCTATTCTTTCAACGGTACGTTTAAATTTAGGATTATCTGGGAGTTCCTCAGTAAATTTATCACTTTTATCAATTGTATACATGTCATCGATACGCATCGTTAACTCATCCCAGTTTTTTTCGTTCATAAGCTTGTTGCCATACGAATAAGTTGATCTTGGCTTAAACCAGTATTGTCCCCTTCTATACGATACCAAGTACCATTATTCACCCAGCTTGCTTGATTGCCATAGACATAAATAGTAAGCCCAGCAGCTTGCAAAGAAAGATATTTATCTGATTTGTTACTGACATAATTTTCTGCCAATGCTTGGCTGTCCCAGTCAGTTTTACTTTCGTTTACAGTAGCAGAAGCCTTTCTATCGGCTGAGTCGATCTGATAAGCAATTGTTCCAGGTCCAGAGCTTATATTATTAGAAACCTGCCAGCCACTTGGCAAATAACCAGGAATACTTGCATTGATACCAGCCTTAGAACTTGCTACCTTTAGAGCCAAATTTGGATAGTTAACTTGCCATACATATGCACCTAACAGCAAAATTCCCGCCATTGTTAATGCTACACTTGCAGCTTTTGCACTCTTCTTACCGATCGAAGATTTTTTCTTAGGAGTAAGGATCGGTTCTTGAATCAATTCTGGTTCATTGCCAGGTACAGAAGTTGTCGGGACGGTAGATTGCGGTTCGATTATCCCAGGTGTGGTAGTCGAATTTGATGCTGGTGTCACATTCAACATATTGGCACTCATGTTTGGTGCCGGGGCTTGTGATTGAGGTTGTGGGTTAACAACAGGTGGCTGTGATATTGTTGGCTGATTAGATCGATCTGTTGGCACTACTAAAGGTATGTTAGCTGAAACAGGACGAATAGCATCCATTGGTACTACAGAAGGGGTAGCTGAAGGTTTTTCTGTAAGATTTTCAATGTCGGCTGGGCGTTCTGTAGTAGTGTTGGCAAGCTGGGTAAATTGATCATCAGAAAATACGTGTTCATCTTTACTGTCGAGAGATCCAATTTCGGTACTTGTAGAATCGGGTTTAGTGCTAATATCAGAGAATGACTGTGTGTTTGTCAAAGGTGTAGGCTGATTGTTGTCTACTGGAAGTATATTTGGTGCTGTTGAAGTTGTAGTGTCTTCACTATCCTTACTAACTGGCCTTAAATCGGTAATGTTTGCTGAAGGACTAAATTTATTTATAGTATTATTAGAAGGAATAGCAGGATTAGAGGTCGAGGGTAAAACTGTTTGGGTCGGAACAGACACATCTTTTTGTGTTGGCTGACTGTTTGTAATTGGTACAGCGGAATCAAGTGTATTCTGTGTATTGGTAGAGTTATTTACACCTGTCAGTCCTTGTTCTATAGAATTTGTTGATTGGCTAGGTACAGCAGAAAGACTTGCAGTTAAACTACTTACGATATCATCACTAGCAGGAGCAGGAGCAGGAGCAGGAGCAGGAGCAGGAGCAGGAGCAGCTACCTGAGTATCTGTGCTTGCCGCCATACCAACACTCGGCTGAAAAGCATTGTTAAATTCTGTTGGAGTTGTACCGTTTATTGTGCCTTGCACAGACGAAGCCGAAGACACAACAGTACCGCAGTTTGCACAAAATGTTTTGCCCGCAATGTTAATCTGGTTGTTTGAATCGCAGTTTTCGCAATTTTCAGATGAGTTCATATTTACGCTTATTACCTTATTCTGTTTATGAATTACAAACTTGACCGAAAACGGTTACAGTTATTGTAGCAAATATTACTTATGTTTAACAGTTTTTATCTTCGTTTTGCCTGCTTTTTTACGAGCCATACAAATTTAGGAATCGCCATCTGTCGACGAAGTCGTTTGGGTTGACGCATAAGACGCCAGAACCATTCAACACCACTTTTTTGCATCCACACTGGTGCACGTTTAATCGGGCCACCCATTTCTGTATAATCGAATGTACCTCCTTCTCCTATCAAAACCTTAGCAAGCTTCTTCTCTTTATTCCGTTCCATAAATTTTTCTTGTCTCGGAAAACCCATTGCAACGAATAATACATCAAGTTTTGCATTAGTAATTTCCTCAACGACTGACTCTTCAGACTTTTGAGCTATTTCTTCTGCTTCAAAAAATCCTTTCCATGTTTTTACGTATTGTAACTTTGGAAATCGTTCAAGTACGGCAGTGCGAATGTCTTCTGGTGGATTTAGACCACCAATAATACCAATACGCCAGCCTTTTTGCTCGGCCGTTTCTAATAGTTTTTTGGTTTGAGTTGCTCCTGCCATTTTTTCAGGCAATATTTGATTTCTCCATTCAGATCTTTGTAACCATCTCAGGCCACTACGCGGAACTTTTAAAACTTTACGGGAAGGTTCTCCATAGATAAAACTTGCTGCCCACTGCAAGGAAACACCGTCTGCAATACAAAGATCAGCTGAATTAAGGATATTTTCGATAGTTTTATCTTTTTGTGCAGCAATAATAAATTCCACATAAGGCTTAACGATAACAGCAGAGCGGTTCTTTGGCGGATTATTCACCAATTCAGCGATTGAATTATTAGCCTCTGTAATCGTTAGTTGGTCAATTTCTACACCAAGAATGTCAATGGAGTTATTTTTTTTCATTTTCATAATCCTTATACATTTTACTAATAAGCTTTGGAAATTCAGCATTAAATTTATCTTGGGAAAATTTTTCGGCTGTTTGGTGGAGTAATCTACGATCAAAACTCAGTTGATTGAATTTATCAATAGATTCATTCAGCGACGTTACAGTCTCTCTAGTAAAGAACAAACCTGTTTTACCGTCTTGTACAGTCTCTAATAAGCCTCCTCCATATAATGCGATTACGGGTGTACCGGTTGAGAGTGCTTCTACCGGCGCTATGCCAAAATCTTCTAGACCTGGAAAAATAAATGCTTTCGCCCCCTGAAGTAATTGAATTTTATTTTCATCACTTACTCTTCCTACAAATTCAATGTTTGAATAGTTCTGAGCAATTTTTTCGAGTCGCTCTCTGTCTGGTCCATCACCCGCAATAATGAGCTTTTCTTTACGTTTTATAAAAGTACGAATAACCAGCTCAATGTTTTTGTAGTGAGAAAGCGTAGATACACATAAGAAGTAATCTCTTGGTGTATTCATTTTTGGTATATTAAAAATCTTTACCGGTGGATAAACCAGTGCACTTTTTCGGTGATAATACTTTTGAATGCGATCAGCTATATAATGACTTATTGCAATGAATTGATCGACATTTTCTGATTGATAAAAATCCCAAAGTCGCAGTTTTGACACTCTTCGAGTAATAATAAATTGACTAATTGGCCCAAGCTTAAACGGGCCAAGTTTTTGTGTATCGAGATATTTCGGCCAACTATCCCACAACATTCTTGCAGGACTAAAGCAGTAGCTAATATGGCATGTTGTTTCTGGTACCGTTATATTCTTTACCCAGGCGCTCGAGACAGAGATAACTAAGTCGTAACCATCAAAATCAAGTTTATCAACTGCTTTTTGAATATGTGGTAGCAAAAGATATGGTCTACTCTTCATGAACATTGGAAACTTATTTAGTCTGCTCGTAATAACTTTTCGATTTTTCAAATACTTTGAAAATAGCTTCTTGTTATAAACTAAACAATAAATATCAGCTTCAGGAAACTGCTCAGCTATCTCAAAAAAAGTCTGTTCACCTCCACCAATCTTTATGTTTAACCAATCATACACAAGTGCAGTTTTCATAGTTTTCGACCCCGTATTATCCCAAATGTAGTAAAACCTATTATTGCCAATGTAGAATCTGCAGGAGTATGAAGAAACATCGAGGCAACACCAATTGCAACCAGTAATGCCAAACACGCAGAAGGCCAGATTGAATCGATACCATTTTGAATTCCTTTTTGATAGAATTCACGACCAAGCAATGAGAAGAATATAAGATACAAGAGTAAACCAAATATGCCTATTTCGATCGCGATCTGCAGATACCAGTTTTCTGTAATGAGCGGCTTGTTGCTATAAAAGCTAGCGGGGCCCGCCGTGCCTAATCCGTAACCAAACAACTGTTTATCTATCGCTTGTACACCATTGCGTTGAGACTCAACACGCTGCTGATCAGATCCACTGAGTACATTATTACTACAACTTCCATGAATAAGTGGCTTAGGAAGATTATCGATATAGTTACACTGATTTGGTGAGAGTAATAAGAAAAACAATCCAGCGAGTACAACGCCCATTCCAACAAAAGTTGCTAAGCGAAATTTTCTGGGCAAATGTATAGCAATAAGAACAAAAATGCCAAACAATAATCCTATCAGTGCGCTTCGTGAGTAACTAACGTATACTCCTGCAGAAAATAATCCCGCTAAGATTAGGTGTTTCCATTTTTTCTCTGATAGTGCATAAGCGAGAGCTACAAGAGCCGGAAATAATAAGTAGGTCCCAAGTTGATTTGGACCTCCAAGGGTTGAAAATGCCCTTACGGTTGTTGCTGCAGATTCAATATATTGCCCAGCTAGTATAGTTCCATTTGCACCTTCAGGACCATACCCAATTTTTAAGAGTAAATTTGGATGAAAGAGATATGGCTGAAGTAGTGCCAGTACTGTAACAATGACTGCAGGAACAAAAACTAAATAACGGAGTTTTTTATCACTGAATTGCGAAGAGAATATTTGTGCGGAGGCAAACAGTAGAATAGGAAATATATTTGTCTTTACTCCAACTAAAAAAGCGCTATTAATTGCCGTGTTAACTATACTTACAAGTAAGCTTAGGCCGATAATACTAAATGAAAGAATATTTATCGTATCAAATGTAAAAGTCGATCGGTTTTTAAACCAGTAGAAGAAGGCAAAAATACTTATTAGAACGACAACTAATTCTTTCCAAACAGAAATAAGTGATTTTGCGCCAACATAATGTCCAAATA
>JAHFOQ010000025.1 GCA_023261595.1 bacterium
GGACATTTAAATTCCTTTTGTAATGGTGTAGACAACCTAAGATTATGCCAAGGTAGATTGTGAGGTGATAAAATCATGCCTCTACGCTTATCGATTGGTGCTGGTGCACAAATTCCAATTGCATCAACCTGTCCATTCCCAATCAGCTTGTGGATCTCATAACGTAATATTGAAACTACTTTGCGCTGGTTAGGAGGAGTAACAATGGTTGTGCTGTCATCTATACTTTCACCGGTATGACTCACACCAATTGTTGTTTTAGTTCCTCCTATGTCGATTCCGATAATCATAAGCATATTATAACGTAGCTCGACCTAGAGAGCGAGAAAGTTAGAACAAATCAAAAACACTCTCCGAAGAGAGTGAATTTGGTGTGCAACAATAATTACTTATTGAGCTTTGTTTTTTCGGCTTTTTAAGCCACCTTTACGGCCAGCTTCACGAGCAAGGTCTGGGTTAGCGGCAAAACCACCACCACGGCTGATTTTTCCGCCCATAGAACCGATTCGTTCGTAAAAAGCTTTACCGTAACGTTTTTTATTAGTTTCTGCGGCTTTTTTGCCGCCTTTTGGGGTACCTGGCATTGAGATTTCTCCTTTTTATGGGAGTTTTCTTTTCTGCGTAACGCCAATGCACCCTCCAAAAGCATAACTCTTTTGGTTAATTTTTTATGTAACATAAGGATTTTAGCAACTTATGCTTACTTTGTCAACCCTTTTTTGAAATTATTAAATGCTGGTTGATTGAATAACTTGTGCTACAGATCCAACTATTCCGCCGTTGTTGGATAACAAATACATTCAATCAGCAGTATAAGTACTCTGAAAAATTACAGTATTGAGCACGTCAACCTTTAATAATCCAGTATTTATATTGCCCTGATTTCATTCTCCTATAATATAGCTTTGAATAGTAATAACTCCGTAGTTATTTGAGACATCTTACCCATATATTGTGAATTCGCATTACTAAATTGAATAATAATACCAATATCTGCAATGACAGCAACGAGAATTAATGACGTAACCAACTAAATTTAAAATGAGTCAATTGAGGTGTACTTTGTTTTGCAGTAGATGATTTTGGTTTTTGTACTGCCAAAAGATTTTTTATTCAAGATACAATACATTAGTTTTGTTCGTATCGTGCACACTTATAAGGAGGGTCGCTATATACATATTTAAACGGCGCACATCCATATCCCTTTACAGCACCTGGTACTTGATATCTACTTATGTCATCAGTATGGTATTGGCAGTGTCCACTATAAAAAATACAATTTCCACCACTACCACTTGCATAACTAAATCGTACAATTACAACACCAATAATCGCTACAACAGCTACTAGTATGAGTGCCATCCACCATTGAAACTTAAATTGGGTTAACTGATTTGATTTAGATGTTTTACTTTTTGATTTTACTTTTGTTTTAGTTGCCATAATTCCTCTTTTACTTTTTGATTACATTATTTGTAATTATTATATATAACTTATGCTTACTATGTCAATTTTACTCTGTTTTTGTAAGATATAATCTTCTAAATAAAAAAACGGTTTGTTGGAGAAAGAGTAAATCTCTCTCCAACAAACCTTATTACTAGCAGGCACCAGCGCGAAGCCAGGTGTAACCCGGCCACTCACCGACATAGCCTGCAACGTGCAGACCCTGATAACCTACTCGACCCGGCTCCCAATCGAGCTTGCGGAACTGGATGTCCTGATCGATGCGGATACCCTCGACTGGGCGCACCATGTCGCGAGGCGACGAAGCGAGCTGCATGGTTTCCTGCAAATTGCCATCAACAGCACAAACCACGACTCCTGGCTTGAGATCGTCGTAAGGGACTGCCCCAGCGGGCAAACTTGACGATTGCACCACCGGAACATCGTTTCGAACAGATGCTCCGCTGACGGTTGTCAGCGAGAGAACGCCGATGGCGAGACCAACGACTGCAAACAAGAGCACGATTCTCTTCATGTTCTTCCCCTTTTTGGGAGTTTTCGGACTGGACAGGTACGTTCTTTAACTATCCCTATGATACCACCATAAGTGGTAGTTTGTCAAGTATTTATTACTGAATTGACCCTGTATTTTGTGTGCTATCTACGATCGCAAGTAGAGTTTGCCCAGAGAAATGTTCCGCCAGGATATAATACATATCTGTCGGTAGGTGCATTAGAATCTTTAAATCCACCGCCATATGCACCCTGTTTAAATATATAGCCACATGTCGACACATTTGCATTACGCATGTAATAAATAACAATACCGTTCGATTCAGTATGATGATAGGTGATGGTAACATCTTGTCCATTATCTCTAATTCTACTGTCATTAATATAATATTTATAATCACCGTATGGATTATTATATCGAGTAGCTCGAATTTCGTAAGCAAAACTTGTTGTTGTAGCAGCATGACTAAAACGAACAATAACAACGCCAATAATTGCTACTACGGCAACTAATATAAGAGCCATCCACCAACGGAATTTAAATTGTGTCAACTGAGAATTATTTTTATTTCCGGTGCGTGATTTTGGTTTGGTTATTGTTTTTTTAGTTGCCATTTTTTCCTTTTATTAGTTGGTTATAATATAACGCTTATGATAATCAATGTCAATTTTCTCATCAAGATTATTAATTTTATATCTTATAGAGAACGTATATAAACTAAAATCCCTTAAATGATGTACCGTTTCTTATACAATCATGCCCATTGTAAGTAACTTTACCATTTACACATAAACTATCATTTACATAAGATGGATTGCCTGCATCAAACTGTGTACCGGCATGACTAAACTGAACAATAACTATGCCAATTACCGCAATTATTCCAACCAATATTAGTGCCATCCACCATCTAAATTTAAAATGAGTTAATTGAGGTGTACTTTGTTTTGCGGTACGTGATTTTGGTTTTTGTGTTGCCATTATGTTCCTTTATTTATTGTGTCTGAAAAGTAATGCTATTCAGATAAGATAATACAGGTGTGCTAATTGTAATAGTATCAACTTCAGTTATCGGCTTATCGGTAGTTCCACAAGCAATAATTTTGGCTAAACTATTTGCAGTACCATATACAGCTGATACGGTTGCTACCGTTGCACCCTTCCGGGCAAATGTAATAACTATTGGAAGTGTGATATTTGAGCTAATTGAACCAACGCATACCTTTTGTTGTCTTGATGGGAAAAGAAAGCTTTGTGCATTCGCCTTAAAATTTGGATTAGGTGTAAGAACAATTGGGGTTGTATTTGTAACCTTACAGCCCCGATAATTTGTATTAGATTTAAAACCATTTTGTTGCTCACAACCATTATTTTTTACTCCTGTTTGACTGACAATAACAAAACCCGGTGGGTTTGTAAGGTCAACCTTAAGCTGCTGACTTGTATCAACCGGTATTATACTTGCAGGTGATTTAGCAAAGTTTCCAGTCTTGAGTGTATTTACAATAAATGAAGTAAGTTTATCTGACCCTGCTGGGGTGTAATGAGTGCCGTCAGCTACAAAGCCTTGGCTGTCCTTCTGGTTAGTAATACCTGGAAATTGCATCACCGTAGGAAACTTATCGTGCCAGAAGAAATTATATTGGCTAAAAATACTATATTTGAATTTTATTGAATTAGAATATATTGCTATTTGGTTTGTTAGTAATCGAGCCCGTGCCGCGTTAAAACTATTAGTTAAGTCTTGGACAGTAATTTTGGGATCCCCTAAATGAGCGAAGTTAAGAGCATCTTGGCTCGTTGATTTCGCCAGATCACCAGGAGCTGCAATATCTGCCCAAATATAGCGTGCATTTGGATTAATCGCCCGTAATTTCTCCAGGAGCTCTTGTTGTAACTGTGTAAATGACTTGGTTTGGTCGGTTTCAGGATTTGTACCAATGTAGAGAACAATAGTTTTTGCATCTTTCACTGGGTTATAAATCTGATTATGCGCATCACAATATGTTTTAATTGAAGGCACCGTAGTACCTACACAGATATTTTTATTATCTGCATCGACAGCATTTAAGGCATTTACTCCTGGTGAAAATCCAGCTTGTGTTATAGATCGCCCCGGGTTTGCATTTATATATGCTGGACTGTACCCTGCTTCTTCTAATTTTGGTTTTAAATTACCAGAAACCAGAAAACCAGTACTAAGTGAGTCGCCTATCCAGTAGATTGGTCCAGTTGGCGCTGGCCCGTCAGCAGTGCTTGCATGGCTATATTGTAAAACTACAACACCAATTATGGCAATAACAGCAATTAAAATAATAGCCATCCACCAACGAAATGTAAACTTCGTTAGTTTTGTTGAGCTACTATTACCTGTACGTGATTTTGGTTTTTGTACTGCCATTTTACCCTATAATTATTACCTATATTGTATGTGTCTTATGGTTATTTTGTCAAATAGATGATTAATATACCTTTTATAACCTAACTATTACAGATAAAAAGGGTATTCCCAGTGTGGGAATACCCTTAAAAATAATAATTAGCTCGTCAGTACATGCTTCGAAGCGAAGAACAGACCTAGCACGACGAATCCGACCAGAGAAACGGCTCCAACTGCAACCGGCGTGTTCGTAGTACTTGCAGTAGTTGAAGACGGCATAAAAGCGAACTCGAGCGTGTTGATCGGCGCTGTCTGAGAATAATGATTGCCATCGAATGTTCCGCCGTCTGGCGTTGAGCCATCGGCATTCAGTGCCTCAAAGCGACACGCGGTGCCGCCAGCATCAGGTGTAACTGTTGCAGACTTCTGATCAGCACTGACCTCGAGAGTGCCTCCATCAACCTGGTGAACCCCAGGAGACAAATCACTTACCCGTTGCAAAGTAGCACACGGAACCGCTACCTGTGCAGAAGCAGTGCCAGAAAGAACAAACAGAGAAAACAACACAGACGCGAACAGGAATGAAACTCTTTTCATGATTGGCCCCTTGCATGTGGAGGTGCTACTGAGGAGTTTTACCTCTTTACACATATATATTAACAATTTAATTTAGTTTTGTCAATAATTATTAAGAGTACCTTATGTATTATTTATTCAAAAAGACCAGCAAATAAGCTGGTCTTTTTACTTTGAGACTATAAACTTAGTTAATAAGTATCACATACATTAGTTTGAGAAATACGTATTCTTTGTCCATTATGATATACAGTTCCTGCTGTTAAATAAGCATAATTTGTAAGCTCTTTACCAGAAACATTATTAGGCCAAATCGTTGAACATACGCCATCGTTTTGACGTCTCCATTGTGCCAAACCTGAGCTGAATTTATACCGTGGACCTGTACACCATGTTCCACTTGCATCGGTCTGAATACATCGTCCAGTTGTTCCGTCTGAAAGATTTTGCCACCAGACATTATTAATTGTCTGGTCATAAGCTACACCTGACCAATTAGCAGCAAATGAATGGTTGTAATAGATAATAATACCCGCGACTACTACCGAAACGATCAAAAGCGCACCAAGCACTAAGGCTAGAGGCTTACTAATTAATGATTTTTTCTTTGCGCTCGAAGCGACACGAGACTTCTTTGTTTTTAAGGTTGACTTTTTTGTTGCCATTTTTTTCCCTATATATTTATTTATTAATTGTGATAGCTATATTATACATAAGAACTTTACTATTGCAAACAATTCTCTCTCAGTGGTTAGCGGAAAATAAATCTCCAAGGTGTACCTAAGTTATATAAGAATTTACCAATAGAAGAATTTTGAATCTTTGCAGTATAGTTTTGCTGGGTAGTTGTGTTGTCTTTGTGTAAAACTACGGTAGAAATTTTATAATCTCCATTTTTAAATTGGTTTGTATCAAAACTAAAAGTATATGGACTATGAATGTCTTCACCGACATTGGTGTTTCCTACAAACACTGCAATTGCGGTAACAGTCGAAGGGTCTTTTGGAGTAAAATCTATTTTTACCACACCAGAAAGAGTACCAAGATCTTTTGTTATTTCTTGAGAATCAGAATCTGCAGCAATAGCTGAACTTGAACCCGAATTATTACTACTGTTAGTATCTGTTTGGGCCGTAGAAGTATCGGTAGAGGCTGCTGGTGCAACTTGAGATGTATCTTGGGTAGTTGGGTTTACGTTATTAGTATTTGTCGTAGTAGGGGTATTTGTAGGGTTTGGTGTTGGAGTGGGTGTTGGCGGGGGAGCTGGCGGGGTTACTGGATGATTTTTAATATATATAGCCTCTAGATCGCTAATAACCTTTGCTTCGAGTTTCGCATATCCTTCTGGGTTTAGAGCATCAATACACTCTTGCACGCTAAATGTACGTTTGTATCCATATGGTGGGTATTCCACTGAACATGGTATTGTTTTCTTTATAATCAGCCCGACTTCAATTTGCTGTAATTCTTCAGGAGGAATAACTGAAGCATGCGAAAAGCGCAAAACTACAATACCAATTACAGCTATTGGGATAACTAGCACAAATGCCATCCACCACTGAAATCGGAATTTTCGTTTCTTTGCTACAGAAGCTGTATGTATTGTCCTCGACTTCGGGAGTCTCGGCTTACCAAAATTTTCCATTAGTATCAGTCTATACTACTTATACTTACTTTTTCAACGCACTGTGTTTTTGTTTTCTGGTTAAAGCAACGATTTGCCCACTAATTATTATAATGCTTATCAAAATAACCCACTCTCCCAAAACAGAATATAAGGTATTGTGGGTATTTAACTGGATCTTGGCACGAATAAGTTCTAGATTGATTCGTCCGCTTTTTACAATCCAATTACCATTACTATCTATTATAAAGCTATAACTTCCATCGGTAGCCTGAGCAAACGGACGAGCATTTGCAACCGCCATAAAACGAGCCATTTGTTGGGCTTGCTGATGGTATGTTGGCGCACTATAGAAAATCGAAAGTGAGGCTGAATTTGTTAAGAGTGTTGCTCCTTGTCTAACTAAATCTCGATACAGTTCTGGGCTAATTGCCCCACTACAAGCTTGCAAGCCAAGTTTTATATTATTTACACTAAACGGCTCTGCTGGAGTATCTCCTTTTGATACTTCACGGGCAGACGCTGTCCCGTCAATTACCTTACCCTGTCCAATCAGCTTAAATAGGTAAGTATATGCATATGGCATTGCCTCGCCAATTGGTACCAAGAATTGTTTATTATGTCGATAAAGTTCTTCTCCGTTTGGTTTATACACTACTACTGTATTATAATTCTTACTTCCTGATACAGATTGTACAGATGTAATAACCGGTGTGTCATTGCTCATAGCTATTGTTGTAAGATTGTTTTTATCCTTTTCTCTAGCCGTTTCTTGAAAAATTTCTGAATATTCCGGCAAAACAATGACATCTAAACTTTTTTCTGGCGCAATATTAGCAAGTGCTTCGTGATACGGTATACTTCCTATCTGTAAGTCTTCGTTTTTACCAAGCTGTAACGCACCAACTTCAACCTGGCTTCCAGATGGTTTTTGATATACAACATACCCTAATAGCGTAGTTATGATAATCGCAGAAAGTATAAGCAGCGGTAACTTCCAACGTTTTTGTATTAACCAAAAAATGCAAAGATTTACCACAATAACAATAAAACCTAATCCGTACAGCCCTACAAACCTACTAATAAACACCAAGGGCGTAACACTTGCAGCAAAACCAAGATCACCAAAATTCCAGTGAGGACCCAACGTGGTGTTTGGGCCAAGAGAAATAGCAGAAAACAGCCAACTACGAAGAAATTCGCATACTACCCACAGAGCAGGCAGAACAAGAAATATACGTTTCTGGGTAAAATTAATTTTTAGATATACCCAGCCCAGCCCTAAGAAGACAAATCCTAATGAAAGGAATCCAGAGAATAATATATAGGTTAACACCAAACTTCCAATAGAAACCCATCCCATAAGACCGGTCCAACGAGCTGGTTCAGTTTGTACCAACCAAAAAGTTACCCCAAGTAAAAATACCCAGCCGGTTAGCCATATATAGGCAATTTTTGAGCGTTTACTTATGGTTTTGTTTTTATTAAGCTGTTCGACAAAAAAGAAGAATGGAACAAGCGATATTATTACTAGCCAACCCATTTGGTAATGCAAAAATGGCACCGACATTAACAGACCTGTCAGAATACTTACACCAAACATCCAAGCGCTATTATCCTGAATTCGCATTAATGTCTTTTTATTTTTCATTACCTAGTATTATAACTGAAAAAGCCAATACCAAGGATAGGTGACGAGATTTTGTGCTTTATGGAGTAGGCTTTCGGAATTATCTACTACTACAGTACGCTGAGTCGCACCAAGTGGTTGATCGTTTGTGTCGTAGGCAACAGCGGTAAGCGTATGCACACCATTACTGTAGCGAGAACTATCCCAAACAAACGTATATGGATTAGTTGTAATTTTTGCAACTGGAACATCGTCTACGTACCAACTAACGTAGGTTGGGGCAGGAGTAATTTTGCCCCCATATTGAAACTGAGCATACTGACTAACTGCTAGCTGTTGGTTAATAGTAGCCGGATCTTGCGAAGCCAGTTGTGTTTTAATATAACTTTGAAGTTGTGCCGACGTAAGTGGAGCTGTGCCTTGTTCGCTCGCGCGCGAAAAACGCAATATAACAAGCCCGGTGATAGCAACGACTGTAACAACAATAAAGATAATCCAAACCCATGAACGTGCTTTTTTTCTTGCAACCCCTTTTGCCTGCATCGTTCGAATACTTGTTAAGGGTGTCACGGGAGTTTTTTTCGACTTAGACTCGGGCTCGTGACGCTTGAGTGGGATTGTTTCCATACTTATTATACTAGTGCTTATGCTCAGGTTGGTCAACTCCACAAATAATCGACCAATGTTAAAAGCTGTATACTCTTACAGATTATTATTCAACATTTGTTTTTTGCGAATGACTAAAAATACAATTGTGCCACCGAATATTAGAACAATAAGAATTATTCCACCTACTAAGACGCCAGGATTAGCCTTGCCAGTATCTATAGTTACGCTCAAGTGCTGCACTTTACTTTCAGCCTGCAATACACTAATTTTTGACTGTGTTTTTACAGATTCTGCCTTAACAATTACTTCTTTGTCGCCAGGTTTTTGGTTTGAAAAAGTAGCTATACCGGATTTATCTGTTGTTACAGTATCTTTATCTAACGTAACAAGTGCACCTACAACCGGCTGTTTTGACTGGTTAACCACTGCAATTTCTACCGTATATCCAGGCACGATAAATGATCGATCTTCAGTTTTCTGAACAGTGCCTGCAGTATCAGTAGTAACTATTTGATAATGGATAGTATTACCTGTTACTAGTTTGTTTTTAGGGAATGATACCGTGTGTGATTTAGCGACAATTGGAGCATCAATTTTATCAGTATAATTGCTTGAATCTCCATAATTAACTATTCCAGTAGTCTCGGCTGTAGTGTCCCAAGCCAATGTTGCACTGTTAGTTGAAAGTGTAGACAGTCGAACCGAAGAGATTGGATCACTCGTACTCGTACCATTCGAAGTGTTTAGTGTAGTTGGCTCAGTTGAGGTTAATTCTATTGCTGGCGAAGGAGTTGTCTTAGGTAAATAGTTGGACGGTGGCAATACATTTTTTGCCGGCGGAGAAGGAACAGGCCGAGGTTGTGTTGGTGGTGGAGTCGGAATAGGAGTTGGTGGTGGTGTTGGAGTAGGAGTTGGGGGTGGAGTTGGTGGTGGTGTTGGGGGTGGAACTACCTTAGTTTCACCTGGATACAGTTTTGCTAGGTGAAATATTTTTTCTAAGTCCGGCATAGGACCCACGTTACCCGGTAATGCATTTGCTCCTGAAACAACCTGAGGTATACCTCCCTGAGTTAAAACAGTGTTAAGTTCGCTTAGAGATAATGCCACATTGTATTTACTTATATTAGCGCTTTGTACAGATGCTGCAACACTTGCAACTAAAGGTGTAGCTGCAGAAGTACCGTTAAAAAAGAGTGTGTAAGAATCATGAGTAAGTGGTGTACCTTGAATTTGTTGAATAGCCTCACCGGCTGCAGTAACACACAACCCCCACGAACTAAAATTTAATCGTGTCCCATAAGAAGAAAAAGGAACTCGAGAATTTGTTACCGAAGCCATATTAGGAAATAAACTTGAGCACCACAATCCTGGGCTTATTGCGCCAATAATAAACTCTTTGGGATCAGTAGGAAGTTCTCCCCATTTTTTTGTATAAGTGTCGCCATAAATTGCTGTCTCAGAAAGATTATCACTACCATTACCTGCTGCAATAAATACTGCGATACCTTTATCTGTTGCCAATTTAATTGCTGCAGCTTCGGCTGGAGAAAAACCAATTGGCACATCATACTCTTTTCCGGCTACTGACTGAACATATCCCATAGAAATCGTAATGATATCACCAGCCTTCATCCTGGCTGCCATCTTGGTAATCGCTCGGGTAAATACTGCTTTTTCTCCTTGAGGTGTATTTACATTGCCGTGCGCAAATAATAACTTTGCATTAGGCACGTCGCCCGTAACACCGAATGAATTTTTGTCGGCAGAAGTAATACTAACGGTCGAAGTACCGTGAGTAGATTTAGTGAGATCATCTGATATTTCAGTCTCACCGTTTGCAGTCTCAGCAACCGGCACAAAAGCACCTGCTACCCGAAACTTTGCAATGTCTTCGTGTGCGATATCAAAACCACCATCAATGTTACCTATCGTAATTTGATCTCCCAACGCACCAGGTAATGCTTGAGCACTCGCAGAAATGTCCATGCCTTGACTATTTTTAACTACCCAATCTACACCACCAATGGTTAGTGGTGTAGTTGCTGTTGCAATAACATTTTGTTGATACCATTGGTATTGTGAAAAGTTTGGCGAAACTACTCCTTTTGCTGCTCCTTGTGATGGATAAGATGACTTTACATATTGATAATCTCTAATATATTGAGTTAGTTCGCTCGTATTAACCTGTGATGGCAAAACTACAGTATAAAAACTGCCTAAGTCGGGTGAAGGTGTGCCCGAATGGACTGTTGCCTCAGTTTTAAGCTGTACATTTAGTTTTTCGTCACTAAATACTTTTCGTATACTTGTAGCTTTATACGTAGTAAAAAGTAAATCATTCAAATTACTTACATCAAAATATTTACTTGTAAATCGTGCTGGTGAACCAGATGTATTAACCTGAGCTTCTGGGAAAAATTGAATGGTAATTTCTTGATTACTTATTCCTGATTGTGGTTTAATATCAGCAATTTGAAAATTTCCAGCTAAGTTGTTTGTGCTTGCATTCGATAAACGCAAGACGACAATACCTACTATTGCAACAAATAAAACGAGAATAAGTCCCATCCACCATCGAAATTGAAACTTGTTCTTAGGATTAACACCCTTACCTGCTACATGAGATTGTGGCTGATTTTTCTTTGGATCCATTTTTATTATTTCTTAAAATTGTTATGAATAGTATAGCATACATTAATTAGCAGACGTCAGCATCTGAATAAGCTATACTTGTACAGATGAAGATGCAATCAATTATCCTTCTCCTAAACGACGTTCGGAGTTGTTATAATGTCGGATCGATTTTTCGCACCGCTGATGCTGTTGGTGTAAGTAAAATAGTCTGTTGTGGTATTACACCCTACCCAAGAACTAAAAATGATTCACGTCCCGAAAAAGTAATTATTAATAATACAAAAATGATTCATAAAACCGCTCTCGATTCGGAAAATTCGGTTAAGTATGAACACATGAATGAAATATCTACTGCCATCAAGAAATATAAGAGACTTGGATATCAAGTTATCGCACTCGAAAATAAGTTAGAAAATACAAAGAATATTTTTGAGTTTAAGGCCGATAAGAATAATATCGTACTCATCGTTGGATCAGAAACAGATGGTATCAATAAAACTATACTTACACTTTGTGATTCAACTATCGAGATACCAATGCACGGTATAAAAAACTCACTCAACGTATCGGTAGCTACCGGAATAGCTTTGTATTCAATTACAGAGTCTTAGAGATCTTGGCTAATTGTTACACTGGTAATAAAGGATTTGGTTGGAGTACTAATTTTAACTTGCTCAAACTGTGGCGCCTTAGGTAATTTTCCACACGCCATAAGTTTTGCGAGTCCTTCTGTACCGGCTTTAGTAGTTGTTTGATAGACTGCTCCACTTATATTTTTTACCGGTTGATTATGGAAATAATATTGTATTGTAGGAGCACTCCCAAGAGTACCCACACAAACATTAATGTTTTTATCGGTAAAACCAGTAAACGCCGGCGCAAATACATTTAGGCTTTTATTTGGTTCGACAATACAGGCTTTAAAATTCGAGTTGCTTTTAAAGCCAATTTGGATATTACAACCAGAACTACTTTTGCCATCCTGAGTAATAAGTGCTGCGTTTCGACCATCTGTAGCAGGTTTAACTACATTAATTGTTATTGGCGCGATAACTACTGGCTTTGGTTGAGTAGGAGTTGTTACCGGTGTAGGTGTAGTGCTTGCTTCCATTCTGTTAGCTCGTACACTACCTGAAATTAGTCGGAGTTCAAAAGTCGTATTTGGTAAATTACTGGTAATGTTTTGGCTAATACAGTATGGATTATAGTAGCTCCCTACCACAGTCTGGTTGTCTTGAG
>JAHFOQ010000026.1 GCA_023261595.1 bacterium
TTATTCGTAAAGGTGCTCTCGAAGGTATGACATTGCCCGGCAAGTTAGCGGACTGTAGTAGTAAAGATATGACGAAATCAGAAGTGTATATTGTAGAGGGCGACTCGGCTGGTGGATCTGCCAAACAAGGTCGAGATAGAGAATTCCAAGCAATTTTACCGTTGCGCGGTAAAATTTTGAATGTTGAACGTGCCCGACTAGACAAAATGCTTGGTAATAATGAGGTTAAAAATCTAATTATTGCCTTAGGAACCGGTATTGGTGAGACTTTTGACATTACAAGGTTGCGTTATTCGCGTGTAATTATTATGACCGATGCCGATGTTGACGGATCACACATTCGCACGCTTTTACTTACACTTTTTTATCGTCACTTTCCTGAATTAGTTC
The DNA here is from genome assembly GCA_023261595.1 of bacterium. GTDB lineage: Bacteria > Patescibacteriota > Saccharimonadia > CAILAD01 > BJGX01 > JAHFOQ01. The sequence goes on from JAHFOQ010000026.1 coordinate 391, forward strand.
AGAACGGGAATATTTATATTGCCCAACCGCCGTTATATAAAGTAAGTAAAGGCAAACTCGGTCACTGGGCATTTACTGAAAAAGAGCGTGACGAGGCAGTTGCTACTATTTTAAGTACAATACAAGAGAAGTCGGCTGAGCAAAAAACAACGAAAAAGACCGATTCTAAGTCTAAAACTGAGGTTATTACAGCTGAAGACTTGGCTGCCTATGCTGAGATAGCTACTGAAGTGGAAGGAGAAGAACAGTCTGTTAGTGAAGAAAACCCTCTTAAAAAAGCTGGCATTAATATACAACGCTATAAAGGTTTGGGTGAGATGAATTCTGACCAGTTGTGGGAGACTACAATGGACCCACAAAATCGCGTATTGCTAAAAGTAACAGTTGAAGATGCAGAAAAAGCTGATGCTATCTTTAATAAACTTATGGGAGAAGAAGTAAGTTTACGTAAGAATTTTATTCAAACACATGCTAAAAACGTGGAAAACTTAGATATTTAATTATGGCAACAACACCACAACTACCAGAAAAACAAGTTCCTAATCCCGAAGTTGATTCAACTAATGCCGGTAGATTAGAAGACCGAACTATTGAAGTAGAAATGGAAAAAAGCTACCTGGATTATGCCATGAGCGTAATTGTTTCTCGTGCTCTGCCTGATGTACGTGATGGTTTAAAGCCAGTTCATCGTCGAATTTTATATGCTATGAATAATCTAGGTCTTCGCGCTGGAGGCAAACATCGTAAGTCAGCTACTATCGTAGGGGAAGTGATTGGTAAGTATCATCCACATGGTGATGTAGCTATTTATGACTCGATGGTGCGTATGGCACAAGATTGGGTAATGCGCTACCGCTTAGTTGATGGACAAGGTAACTTTGGTAGTATGGATGGTGACGGTGCGGCTGCTCACCGATATACTGAAGCTAGAATGACCAAAATTGCCGAAGAGATATTGGTAGATATAGAAAAAGATACTGTTGATTTTATGCCGAACTTCGATGGTAGTCAGCGTGAACCAAAAGTACTCCCAGCTAAATTACCAAACTTACTACTCAATGGTGTACAGGGTATCGCGGTTGGTATGGCAACCAATATACCTACACATAACCTAACCGAACTTGTAGATGCAGTCATTTATCTTATTGATAATCCAGGAGCTGGTGTGGCTGATCTTATTAAGATAGTTAAAGGGCCTGATTTTCCAACCGGTGGTGTTATTTTTGACGACGGTTCTATCGCACATGCTTATGGTACTGGTCGCGGAAGTATAACCATGAGAGCTGTCGCAGAAATAGAAGAAGACAAAAAGGGTAAAGAGCGAATTATCATTACTGAAGTTCCTTACCAAGTTAATAGAGCAAGTTTGGTAGAAAAAATAGCTGAACTTGTTCGAGATAAAAAGATTGTTGGTATTTCTGACTTACGTGATGAGTCGGCTAAAGATGTACGTATTGTTATAGAGCTCAAAAAAGATGCTTTTTCAAATAAGATTCTCAACCAGCTCTATAAAATGACAGTTATGCAGACAGCATTTCATGTAAATATGCTGGCCCTAGTCGATGGTATTCAGCCGCGTGTTTTAAACTTAGAAATGGTTCTTCGTCACTACTTAGATCATCGTAAAGTCGTTGTACGGCGAAGAACAGAATTTGAACTTCGTAAGGCTGAAGCAAGAGCACATATTCTAGAAGGTTTGCGTATTGCGCTTGATCAGATAGACAAGGTAATTAGTACTATTCGAGCATCTAATTCACAAGACGAAGCTCGCACTAATTTGATGAGCCAGTTTAAGCTTACCGAAATTCAAGCCAATGCAATTTTAGCAATGCAGTTACGCACTCTTGCTGGTTTAGAGCGTAAGAAAATTGAAGATGAATATAATGAACTCCAGAAACTAATTAAAGAGCTAAAAACTATTCTGAGTGATGAAGCAAATATCCTTACGGTAATTCGCGAAGAACTTGAAGAAATGAAAGAAAAATATGGCGATAAACGTCGTACGCAAATTATCAAGAAAGCTTTAGGTAATTTCTCTGACGAAGATCTTATTCCCGATGAAAACTCAGTTATTAGTTTAACGAAAGGTAATTACATTAAACGTATTCCATCTGATACTTATGCCAGTCAGGGCCGTGGTGGTAAAGGAAAAATCGGTATGGGAACAAAAGAAGAAGATGTAGTTATGCACGTTTTACAGTGTCGAAGTCATGATACAATCCTCTTCTTTACGAGCCTTGGTCGAGTCTTTAAACTCAAAGTGTATGAAATTCCTGCAGCATCTCGTACCGCGAAAGGTCAAGCAATTGCTGGAGTTCTTAATCTTAGTCCGGACGAGAGAGTTACGTCTATGCTGACGCTTACAAAAGAAGATTCTGCACAATTCTTATTTATGGCGACTAAAAACGGTGTAATTAAGAAGACTGCTGTAACTGACTTCGCAAATATTCGAACCAACGGTATAATTTGTATTAAATTAGATAGCGGCGATGAGCTTAACTGGGTAAAGAAAACTTCTGGTAATGACGATGTAATTATGTCTACTGCGAAAGCACAGGCAATTCGGTTCTCAGAAGCTGATGCCCGCCCAATGGGTCGTGCTACTCGTGGTGTTCGTGGTATTCGTTTGCGAACCGATGATAGCGTAGTAGGTATGGATATACTTAGCGGAGAAGAAGGAATAATGCTGGTTGTTATGGCAAATGGATATGGAAAAATCACCAAAACCCAACAGTTTACTCGTCATAACCGCGGTGGAGTTGGTATTAAAGCAGGTGTGGCTACTGCAAAAACTGGCAAAGCCATCGATGTACGAGTATTACACAACACTCAAGACGATGTTCTAATTATCTCTAAACAGGGTCAAGTAATCCGCTTGCGCCTTGGAGACATACCAACTATTGGAAGAGCTACACAAGGCGTACGTATTATGCGAATGGCAGAAGGCGATACTGTAGCATCTCTAACCGTCTTGCCCGAAACTCCAGAACTACCAAAAGAACCTGAGGGTGAAGATAAGCCAGAACCTACTAAAGAAGTAGAACAATAAACCAAGTAACTAAGTTAACGTGGTTAAGAGGTAGCTTCTCGCCGTTACGTCGGCTATACTGGTATATAAAGTAAGATAGGGGATCACAGGGTTGAATATTACATCATATTTATATGTACCATTTGTGGTATGGGCAACCGCTCAGGCCATTAAATTCTTCTTGGCATTAATTCGAGGAGATGTAGATTTCCGTTATCTCTATGCCAGTGGTGGTATGCCATCTGTGCATTCAGCAGTAGTTACTAGTCTTGCTACCTGGGCGCTAATTGAAGGCGGTCCAAACAATCCTCTGTTTGGTTTTGCAGCAGTATTAGCAGCAATTGTTATGTACGATAGCTTTGGCGTACGGCGAAGTGCGGGTGAGCAAGCAAAGACTATCAATAAACTTATTGTTGATCTCTCAAGGACAGGTGGACTGAAAAATGTCGATGATTATAGTCAGATGCGTGAAATTTTAGGCCATAAGCCTCTCGAAGTATTAGTTGGTGCAGTTCTTGGATTTATTATGGCTTGCCTATTTGGATATCAAAAAATTATACCCTATCTTAATGTGTTTAATAACGTACCTTCTCCTCAGCAAGCAAAAGCTCTCATGATAGCCGCAGCTGGGTTTGCTCTGATTAGTTTGGTAATATTTTTTGTAATTCGATCGCTACATAAAACAAGTAAAAAGGTTGGTACATACAACTTCTATCTATTAAGTACAAATTTACTTGCAAGTGTAATGGTTGCTGGGTTGGCATTCTTTTATTATGAAAATGTGGTTTATCCCTATGGTTTACTTGGTTTTGGAGTAATCGCTATTATTTGGTTGGGCGGAGTAGGATATTCGGTTTATAATATTGTTCGCGCCATAAAAACTGACAAGAAACCAGTACATCAAGTTAAAAAAGAAGCTTGGCTAAAAAAAGCTGGCAAGAAGAAATAGTCTTTATCAGACAGAATACGAAGTATACCATAAGTATTTTGTTATACTTATGGTATGAGACCCGAAGTTCTCGATGACAATAAAAGCGTAAATGCTTCTGGTGACACTAAACTTAGCAGTGAGCTAAGTGCTATTCGTGCATCAGCGTTACAGACAGAAGCAGAACAAGCACCAAAAGCGAGTGATAATCATATTGATTACATCGTCGCGTGTGCAAAACAATGGCGCCAAAATGAATTAAAAACAAACCCCGAGGCTGATATTGGCGCGTGGTTACAAATGTTTCGCGATGAGAAACGTATACCATTTTCGTTTCAGAGTATTGCGGAAAGTAAACGCCAGATTAATCTAAGGTTAAAAACAAATGGTCCAAAATGGATCGAGTCAGATAAAAAGCGTGGGTACACAGGTCGACCCCAAAAAGCACGTGACACATTAGCTCAAATGCTGCATAGAACAGAAGTTTCACGGAGTAATAAAGATGTACATAGCGAAACTGCCGATGCTTTTGCTCAGTTTTTAGCAAATGATATGTCTTTAGGCAAAAATACCAACCAATCCCAGATTGACCCATATTATGGGAGTTTATATACAACTTATGCAGAGTATCAGCAAAAAGTTGGCACAGAAGAGGGTAGAGCAAAGTTTATGGAGAATCGTGAAAAAACGAAAGATTTTCTTCGACAAAAAGCTAAACAAAGCGGCCAGAAGCTTTGGCTATCAGACTTTAATCATTTTAATAGTGATAAAGCAATTGACGTAACAGATAGAATATATATCGCTCTTGACCCATTTGGCGAACCTACTGAAGCACTACGCGCGTGGTGGCTAGCTTTAGAAAGTGTTGGGTTAGAAAACGAATTGTATTTTAAGGTATGGGGCGGGGTAAATAATCGATTGGATACATTAGTGGTGTATCCCAGTAATAATATAGATCAAGCCAAGTTACTTACTGTCTTAGAAACTTTTCAAAAGACAGTTCAGCCCGATGCTATTTTAGAACATGCCGTAAATACTGGCGTTGAGTTAGGCAGAGGAATGAGTTATGCGATTGAGGATGAGGATTTAATGATGGTGCATAAATTACTTGATGAAGATAACGCACGAACATCTTTTGGTAAACTACTTGCAGGCTTATCTGCAACTGCGATGCAATTGGGTTATAAAAAGGTTGCCGAACGAGTCGGTACAGGCAATAAGAAAATATCGTTTACTGAAGTAGCTCAAGAATCGAAACAGTATCTGAGAGAACTCTTTATACTTGCCGGAATTAATCCAGAAACGCTCGTTCCATGGAGTAGGGGCGGACAATTACCACAGTGGGCAGAGCAAATTAGACAGAATAATATGTAGACTAATTTATACTTCTTAGCACCCAGGTTTTTCTAGAAGATAAAAGACTTGACTTATCAGCTGAATATAAGCTACAATTACTCCAGATTGATAGCTGCTCTATCAGAAAAACAAAACGGTCAATTTTAACGACACAACGTAAATTGACTTGTCTTGTTTTTTGCGCGTTATATTCCCGCAGCTTCACGATCATTGATATGTAAAATGTGTCAGCAGCTTTGTAGATGTACAGTACAATCTACAGGGTAACCTGTAAATTTCTTTTGAATGAACAATAACGAACCAAAAGTTCGGTTCAAACTATCACCTTTATGGTGAGTCTTTGAAAGCATCTTTCCGGATGAAATAGAAGATCCATTTTTTGGAGAGTTTGATCCTGGCTCAGGATTAACGCTGGCGGCATGCCTAATACATGCAAGTCGAACGAACTTTTTAAGAATTTAGACTTTAGATATTGGAATCTAGTGAATTTATTTGCTAACTTCCAGCAACTAAGCTCTAAAGGACTAAATTGTTAGTGGCGGACGGGTGAGTAACACGTTGGAACCTGCCCCAAAGTAAGGAATAACTGCCCGAAAGGGTAGCTAATACCTTATAATATCCAATTTATTTGGATTAAAGCTTTATGTGCTTTGGGAGGGGCCTGCGTCTGATTAGCTAGTTGGTGAGGTAAAAGCTCACCAAGGCGACGATCAGTAGCTGGTTTGAGAGGACGACCAGCCACACTGGGACTGAGATACGGCCCAGACTCCTACGGGAGGCAGCAGTAAGGAATCTTCCACAATGGGGGCAACCCTGATGGAGCAATGCCGCGTGCAGGATGAAGCGTTTCGGCGTGTAAACTGCTTTTATCACCGAAGATTATGACGGTAGGTGAAGAATAAGGACCGGCTAACTACGTGCCAGCAGCCGCGGTAATACGTAGGGTCCAAGCGTTATCCGGAATTACTGGGCGTAAAGCGTCTGTAGGCGGTTTTTCAAGTCGGGTGCGAAATCTTGTGGCTCAACCATATAGATGTTGCCCGAAACTGAAAGACTAGAGGTAGGTAGAGGCAAGTGGAACTTGCGGTGTAGGAGTGACATCCGTAGATATCGCAAAGAACACCAATGGCGAAGGCAGCTTGCTGGGCCTTACCTGACGCTCAGAGACGAAAGCGTGGGGAGCGAACGGGATTAGATACCCCGGTAGTCCACGCCGTAAACGATGATCACTATGAGTATGGAGATTCGACCCTCTGTGCTCAGTAGCTAACGCGTTAAGTGATCCGCCTGGGGAGTACGAGCGCAAGCTTAAAACTCAAAGGAATTGACGGGGACCCGCACAAGCAGAGGAACATGGGGTTTAATTCGAAGCTACGCGAAGAACCTTACCGAGGCTTGACATCCTAGGAAGTCTATGGAAACTAAGACGTGCCTTCGGGAACCTAGTGACAGATGCTGCATGGCCGTCGTCAGCTCGTGTCGTGAGATGTTGGGTTAAGTCCCGCAACGAGCGCAACCCTTGTCGTTAGTTATATTTTCTAACGAGACTGCCCGGGTTAACCGGGAGGAAGGTGAGGATGACGTCTGGTCAGCATGGCTCTTACGCCTCGGGCTACACCCGTGTTACAATGGCCACTACAACGCGCTGCCAAACCGTAAGGTGGAGCAAATCGCATCAAAAGTGGTCCCAGTTCGGATTGAGGGCTGAAATTCGCCCTCATGAAGTTGGATTTGCTAGTAATGGCAGGTCAGCCATACTGCCGTGAATACGTTCCCGGGTCTTGTACACACCGCCCGTCAAATCACGAAAGTTGGGAGCAGCTGAAGTACCATTTAATGGTCCTACGCTGAATCCAGCGATTGGGGTTAAGTCGTAACAAGGTATCCGTACCGGAAGGTGCGGATGGATCACCTCCTTTCTAGGGAGAAACAATGCAGCAATGCATTCCTCGAACATTACGAGTCGAGGCCAGAGTAAGTGGTTGAGCACCTTTATAGGTCGCTCCTACTCATTCTGCGATTACTTCTAGGTCGATCTCTAACTATTTGTTAGGGCTAATTTACAAATGTCTGCTGACACATTTTACAGATCAAGGCAAAAAGCCTCAGAATTCTGAGGCTTTTTGTGTATATGAAATTATTTTAATTTAGGTTTATTTTATTCCACCAAAGACGCTTTTAAGCTGGTCGGTAATTGGAGAAGTTATTGAGCTACCTATACCAGTAATAAAAAAGATGCCAACTAAAATAAGTGCTAAACCAAAGAAGAGAATAAATGTATTAGTTCCTCCTGGAAACCAACCTTCAACAAAATCGATGTAACCGGTAAAGTTATAAATGTTGCGACGAAACACTACTATAACAACGCCGATTGCCAACATAAGTAATCCAAGAAATATTGAGCCAATCATAAGTACTAGTTTAGCATTCATAACCATTATGGTCGAGTTTGCTTAAGATGTTGTAATTAACTATTATAACTTTATGACTACGAACAAATCATTAGAAACAAAGATTGTTCAGACTTCTGCCGGAGAAGTTGAATATATCGATCAAGGAAAAGGCAAGCCAATACTATTTGTGCATGGATCTCCAGGCGGTTGCGACCAAAGTATTTTAATGAGTAACTTTTTGATAAAAAAAGGCTTTAGAATAATTGCTCCTTCGCGCTCCGGGTATTTAAATACCCGGATTAGCGATTCTAATAAAACCCCAAAACAGCAGGCTGATTTACATATCGCACTTATGGACCAGTTAAAAATTGATACATTCTCTGCAATGTGTTGGTCTGGGGGAGGACCGTCTACTTACTTACTGGCAGCAAAATACCCTAAACGGGTAAAAAATATAGTGGCATGTGCAGCTGTTAGTAAAGCTTACAAATTTAAAGGTGGAGTTGAAAATAGTCTAATGTACGGCAACATTGGTAAGTGGTTGTTAGCAGAGATGGCAAAGCATTCGCCAAAGAGTTTAATTAAATCTACCTTAGCTGAAGAAGGTGATCTTAGTAAACTCCAAGTAAAAGATTTAACCCGACAAATTTGGCAAGACCCTATAAAGCGTGATTTTGTAGTCAACCTTTCTGCAACACTTGCTGGTCGTAAGGCTGGTCTGAATAACGATCACAAACAGTTTCCGCAAATAACAGACCTCGAGCTGAGTAAAATAGCATGCCCTGTTCTACTTGTACATGGCACAGTAGATTCTGATGTGCCACTTGACAACAGCGACTTTGCACATAAGAAAATTGCAAACTCTGAGTTTGTAAAGATAATAGATGGTACCCATCTTGCGGTTTGGACGGACCCCAGTAGTGATAACGTTCAAAAGCAAATTATAGAGTTTATAGCTTAAAAATTATAGAGCTTATTAGCTTACTTTCCAACAAGATATTGATTAAATATTTTGTATTAAATAAGCAAATCTCACTACGCTATTCCCTATATACCGTAATAAGACATGGTACAGTAGAAACTATATGCTAAGAACAAAACATACAGTAGATGATTCACCTCTGAAAGCCGTAGATAAAAAGCGTAAACTCAAAAAATGGATAATTATTCTTCTGTGTTTGATTGGGCTTATTGGCGTGATTATTCTGACAGATATATATTTAGAAAATATATATAAAAATGATAGCTATTCCAAAGAATTTGAAAATAACTTTATTACTAGCTGTAAAGCTCAAGGTAGTTCATCTTCTGACTGTGAGTGTATATATAAACTATTAAAACAAGATTATTCTTTTGAGCAGAGCAACAATTTTGATGCAGACCCGCAATCTATTCTTGCCAAACAAGCATTAGATACGATAGTAGGTAAGTGTAAAAGAAGGTAAAATACGTACAAAAAAAGACCCAAATTTTGAGTCTTTTTTGGTGGAGCATCGGGGACTCGAACCCCGGACCCCCTGCTTGCAAAGCAGGTGCTCTAGCCAACTGAGCTAATGCCCCGTATTGTGAATACTTTTCTGGTGGGCACGCCTGGAATTGAACCAGGGACCTCGTCATTATCAGTGACGCGCTCTAACCATCTGAGCTACGCGCCCGAGTATACGGGAGTTGTCAATTTTATATTGCTTTTCAAGTTTACTGTATTCGAGCGCGGCTATATTTTATGGATAAATGCTACGCATTTCTCGCCATCTGAGCTACGCGCCCGAGTATTGCTACACGGAAAATATTTAAAAACAGACCTGCATATTGTAGCGCATTTTTGTATTTCTTTCAACTCTTACAAAGGTGATAAGGTAAAAAATAGTGTAATAAAAAACCTCGAGTATCCTCGAGGGGAATGAACTAAACCATCACAATGTGTCGAATGCATACACCGCGCTTTCGTCGTCCAAAGAACATGCAAAATTGCGGCGGAATTGTATCGGTAACAAGCACGATGCCACAGTTACCGCTGGTATAGCCAAAGTCATAGTTCTTAGGTTTTCCTTGCCACAAGTTAAAGAGACTAAGTGCATCAACGGTATTGCGAGCAAGAATTGGCATAACGGTACCATTCAGTAAGACATGGTGAAACCGATATCCTTTTTCGAGCCGTCGATCTATCTGAGTTTGTAAAAGATCGGTACGAGGGATGTATTTCGACCGCCGAGACATAGTGTTTCTCCTTTTGGCGTTTTACACCACGAGAACCTACGTTCCGAGATTCCTCCTCTGGGCATTGTGCCCGTTAGACACTTGCAGTATATCTTTTATATTAAATAATTGTCAATTTTGTTCATGGTAAAATAGAAATATGATAAGCCAAGAAATATACGAATCAAAAAAGAATAATCAATTTAGTAACAGCACTTCGGCAATAACTGTAATGCCAGACATTTTTGGTATTACCAGCTACGCTAAAGCAACAATGGAAAAATTTTCAGAAATATTTCAGCAACCCACGTATATGTTCGATTATTTTTATTGTTTAACAAATACACCATCAAAGTTTTCTCCAGAAGAATCTAATTTAGCATTCGAATTAATGCAAAAAATGAGAGGCGAAGATTTTGTATCTGCATTTAAAAGCGCACTGCAGCAAATACAACAAAGCAATCCTTCAATTCAAAGCTTTACTGTAGTTGGTTTTTGTTTTGCTGGCAGACTAGCCTATCTAACTGCAGTAGAAAGATCAGTTAACACTATTATTTCATTTTATGGAGCAGGCGCACATACACCCAATTATTATAATGGCCAGACACCAATAGAAACGTTAACAACTGCACGTAAAAATGATCCTTCACTTAAAGTTTTATCGTTTTATGGCACACAAGATGATTCAATTCCAAAAGAAGACCGGATCAAAACTCACGAAGAATTACACAATGCAGGTATTAATTACGAAAATAAAGAGTACAATGCAGGGCATGCCTATTTTCAAAAAGGTCGACCAAATTACAATAAAGATGCTGCCGTCTCTTCTTTGCAGGACCTGCAAAACCTTTTGAGTTAATCAACTAAAACAGGTATACTTATATTAAGCATAAGTACTTAATGTATGTATACAAATAATTCAAAAACAACAGCTGATCTTGCCGATCAGCTTACACGAGAAGATAGTTTACGCAAACGCTGGATCTGGGTATTCGCAGGCGTAGCTCTGCTTTTGTTGTTACTGAATGTATTATTCTTGCGTTCCCTCTGCTCAAACGCATGGTATTTTAGTTGGCTCCAACCCACTAAGCTATGTCCAATGGTTGAACGAGGTATTGGCAAAGGCACTATTACTGGTCTAGATATTGCCGGAGAAAGCATTGGTCTAGCTAATCTCTCTCCTGATCTACAAAAACTCTTAATCCAACAAGCCAACACCGTAGCTCCACCTTTGCCACCAGGCGAAGAAGGTGCTAACGGAGCTAACGGAACCAATGGAACCACCGGCCCAGCGGGCCCAGCCGGAAGTAGTGGCACCGGAGTTAGTACTGCACAAAATGGGGTAAGTTTAAGCGGAACTATACTCGAACTGGGTGGCACCCCACTTCTGCATAGTACGAGTATTGTCCAAAACGGCAATGACTTTAGCTTAGATGCCACCACTGGTGGGGGTAACCTTGTTGCTTTGGGTACCTACGGAGCAGGAACTGATCTTGCTGTGTCTGGACCGGGGACACGATTGGTGTGGTATCCGAAGAAGAGCTCGCTCCGAGCCGGGGTAATTGATGGCAATAATAATGGCTTTGCCAGCTGTGACAATGGCACAGAATGGGATGACAGCTGTATCGGTGCCGGTTCGGTTGCGTTTGGGTATGATGTAATTGCATCAGGTCCAGCTTCGGCAGCATTTGGCTCGCTTAACCAGGCTACTGGAAGTAGTGCTATTGCAATTGGCTATAACGCTGAAGCAAGCGGTAATTTTGCAACTGCACTTGGTCTAAATGTTATTGCGAGTGGTGAATCCTCAACTTCT
>JAHFOQ010000027.1 GCA_023261595.1 bacterium
GCCAACACTTGCAAGTGCCGTCTCAAACTTGTGTCGATCAGTTCCAAGACCATTGTCAGCGATAACCACATTGCGGTTACCGCCACGTAGGTCAACACCAACAAAAATTGCAGTTGCTTCGTTGTCGATACCATTCTGCATTGCCTCGATGAGGCATAACGGAAGACTGGGATAGGTATGAGCAAAACTCCAGAGAGCTTCACCGCGGTGGATGTCGATGGGACTTTCGTTCCTCGACCTGGTCGATCGACTGGATGAACCAGTCTTGCGCCTTTGTGGCATTGCTACCTCACTTGATTTGTCGGGCCCGTTCACTACAGAGCGATTCGAAATAATTGGATAACTCGAACATTGTACCTTCACCAAGCAATTCGCGAACACGGTTCCGGTCTGCTGGCGTGCATTCATCAGAGATCAGGTGTCTCACGATAGGAAGTGCTTGCCCAAGTACCGTTGCCGCCATAAGTACACCATTGTCATTGGTGTACCCAATTTGTATTGCAGAAGCAACATTAACTGGCTCATTCGTTTGACGAGCTTGGGTTTGATTACCCGACTGTGAAATCGAATCAGAAATAGGTGTGAGTTTTAGTAAAGCGTCTCGTTTCTTTTCTGTTAGTTGATCACTATACATAGCAATGAGCTCAGTATAATTGAGTGCAGGATGCATAGGCGGCTGACCGCGCAAAATTTGCAATGCAGTCTGACTGTTAGACACATTGCACAGTTCTTTAACCTCATTGATGCCAATTACTGAGAAGGCAAACAATTCACCAAGGTAACGGTTAAACCGAGGAAGATCATCCATCTCAGGTGAGTCAAAACCTATTGCCTCTAGCACATGCCAGAGAGTAACAAGGTTCTCACCCTTTGCGGGATATTCATCGGCCAACCATGCAACGATGGTGTTGTTAGAAACATTGACCAGATCAGAGATGGATTGAATTTTATAGGTCTGACCAAAATAGAGTCGCAATCGATCCCTAACCTTTAACCATATTTGTTCGTGGTTCATTCGGGTACCTCGCTTTTCTGTTGGGTGCGGGTTGAATATATTTTCAATATAATGTGCTATCAGAGGAATACAAAGATCTTCGAGATTCTATCATACTTGAGCTAATTAAGTCAATAGATACTGTCATAATAATAATTGCTTGTATAAGATAATAATTGACTTAATAATGACAATTTTGTTAATAAATTATGATCAAAAAATTAGAAGCCGTACACATTGCTGTGTACGGCTTGGTAGGTGTACTTGTATGTAACTACTCGTTCTTATCGAATTCTGTCTAGCTTATGAGGCTGAAATGAATCTGGATCAAGAGTGCTCGATGCTCCTTCTCGAGACGGTCGATCTCGGCGTTGTGGACGTCGATCTGCGAGCAGATTTCTTCGATCTCGGTCTCTGCAATCGACTCTGATGCCGATCCAGGCTCGCTTTCATCACGCATCTTCTGCGCCGAGAACAGGTTGTTCTGCGCTGCAACGACCTTGCCCTGCAAGGTGATGATGGCTTCTTCGACAACGAGGATCTCGAGCTGTGGATCAACTGGCTTTACTGGCTGTTGGGACACTTGGTCTCCTCTTTCTGATGAGAATGAACAAATAAACTGTATCATAAAAATAGATATTTGTAAAGTATTAAATTTTTTTAGCAAAAAAACCAGAATTACTTTGTGGAAGTAGTTTTGGGCAACGAATTATTGGTAAGTGCTGTTGTTATGATAGTCAGCACATTCTCAATAATACTTGGTAGATTTGCCTGTTGCTCTTGAGAGAACGTTTGTAAAACGTAAGCTTCTGATGGAATATTGTGAGCTCTATTACTTCCTACTCCAACCCGAATACGAACAAAGTCTTTACCAATGCTATCAATAATGTTTTGTAATCCATTATGGCCTCCGCTACTTCCTTCTTTGCGAATTCGTATTGTACCCAATTCGAGCTCGATATCATCACTTACTACCCAAATATCTTCAGGTTTAAGTTTATAAAACTGCACAATTTTTTGTACTGCCACACCGCTTAAATTCATAAAAGTTTGTGGCTTAGCTAATATGAGTGTTTCGCCACTATTCATAGTTACCAATAGCTCACTTTTGAGCTTTTTATTTTGCTCAAAATGCACTCCCCAAGTTTCGGCCAGAGCATCGAGCACCATAAATCCTAGATTATGTCGTGTGGTTTCGTATTCAGCTCCTGGGTTCCCCAGGCCAATAATAAGTTTCATAACTTAATTATAAAGCATTTTAATTGCGATTGTTTTCTTCGGTATATTTAGAGCGATACTCTATGATAATTGGAACACCAGAAAGCTCATAGTTTTCACGCAGTCGGTTTTGCAAGAACCGAGTGTAGCTCCAGTGCATTTGGCGAGGATGAGTACAAAATATCGTAAATTTGGGCGGTCGTGTACCAGTTTGGGTTGCGTAATTTACTTTTGGCCGACGCGTCTTAACTGCACTTGGAGGATTAATGGCATTTGCGTCTTCAATAAATCGATTCAGTTTTGAGGTTGAAAGCGAAAAATCAAGTCGGTTATAGACTTCAAGAATGAGTTTTTTGAGGTCTTCTAAGTTTTGCCCGGTTTTTGCGCTGGTAAATATTAATGGAGCCCAATAAATGTATTGAAGCTTTGATCGTAAAACTTCGGTGTATTCTGCCATACTGTGGCTATCTTTATCTTCAATGTCATCCCATTTTGTGACAACGATTATACAGGCTTTGTGCTCGTCTTTAAGCAGACCGAGTATGCGTTGATCTTGCGAGGTAAGTGGCTCACTTCCATCAACCAAAGCTAGACAGATGTCGGCAGATTCAATAGCTTTTTTTGTTCGAACTGAAGAATAAAATTCTATTTCGCTACCCACTCCTTTTCTCCCAATTTTACCTGGTCGACGTAAACCGGCGGTGTCGATAATTTCGATCTGTTTACCAAAAAAGTTGAGACCAAACCGGTTAGTATCACGAGTTGTATGGGCAGTTTCGCTTTCAATTGCAAGTTTTTCGCCAGCCAGTGCATTTAGCAAACTCGATTTACCTACATTTGGCCTGCCAAGAAGTGCCACTCGAATTGGTTCAGCTATTTTTGTAGGCTTTGCTACTGGTATTACTTTTAGTACTTCACCTAGAAGTTCATCTATACCTTGTCCATCAATGGCAGCAATAGCGTAATTATTATGAAATCCGAGTTTTAGAAATTCACTGCTGGGTTGAAGTAATTTCTTTCTATCAGATTTATTAATCGCAAAAAACACGGGTAAGCCACTTTTATGTAAAATTTTTGCAAGGTCTCTGTCGGTTTGAGTAAGAGAAGTTGTACCGTCTACTAAGAAGATAACGGCTTGGCTTTTTTTAAGCTCAGCAGAAAGCAATTCCATCGCTTCGGCAATAATAGGCTCATTTGGTTTGGTATACCCGGCACTATCAACTACCAAAAATGCGCGATCATCAAAGCGCGCCTGTGCCTTGTTGGTGTCGCGTGTAGTGTTGGGATGTATCGAAGTAATCGCTGCACTTGAATGTGTCAGTCGGTTAAACAACGTACTTTTACCGCTATTCGGTAGCCCAACCAATAAAACTTGGGGGATTTTTGTACTCATAGTGGTTTATTGCCAGATATAACTATTGAACGCATAGTTTACCATATTTTGGCTCTCAAGGAAACGGTTTTGACTATGTAAAACAACCGTAATGATTTCATGACCACTTTTATTGCGTCCAAGCAAAACCAAACATTCCCCCGCTAAATCGGTTTGACCAGTCTTTATTCCGTACACATTTGGCAGAGATAAGTCATGATTCGTAGTAGTTAATACATATTTTTTTCCGTCTAAAGAAGTTATTGTCGTCTTTTCAGTATTAACAATTTCGCGAGCTTTTGGACTACGAAGCAAAATAGTGCTGAGCAAAACTAAATCATCTGCACTCGAATAGTGGTCTTCAGCATCGAGACCTGTTGGATTTACATAATGGCTGTTTTGCAGACCCCATGTTTCTGCTTGGACATTCATTTTTTGAGCAAAATTTTCGATTGATCCTGCATCCCAAACGGCTAGAGCATTCGCTGCGTCATTGGCAGAATAGATTAATGTAGCCTTAAGCATATCGCGCAAGGTAAATTGTTCACCTGCTGACAATCCAATTTTTTGGTCAGCTGACTGAAGTGGTGGTAAATTCTCTGGAATTGTTACTACCTCGTCGAGGTTCTGGTGATTTTGCAGTATGGTTAAAACTGTGGTGATTTTTGTAAGCGATGCCATAGGTAGCTGAGCAGATGAATTTTTTTTGTATATCATCGTTCCACTGCTTATGTCGTAGATAGCTGCAGCTTCGGCAGTCGCAACATACGCACTGACACCCGGTTTCTTGTTGGGATAGCTTGATACTTGTGCTTCGCTGAAGACTACTTTTTGTATTTTTGGTAAATTTTGAGTGGAATGTAAGAGATTCGCTACTTTATCACCTATTCCTCCGGTTCCTACTAAAGATTGAATAAGCAAGCCAAGTCCTAACAGGCTATTTGTAATAAAATTCATTTACAGCACCTCATGTGGCTGTATAACCATATGTTTTCCGCTACTTAGTGTACCAATTTCGAATTTTGCGACCCTTACTCTTTGCAGGTGCATTACTTCGTATCCTAAACACTCAAACATTCGTCGAATTTGTCGATTTCTTCCTTCGGTAAGAGTTAAGCGGTAAGTTGTAACATTAAGTTTCGCAATTTTCTTAAAACTTCTATTCTCTCCATCGATCTCTACCCCGTCTTTTAGTAATTTGAGATCGAGTGCCAAGAAGGGTTTGTTTAAAATAACAATATATTCTTTTTCTTTGTTACTTGAAGGGTGCGAGAGTGTATGAATAAAATCACCATCTGAACTCAAGATAACGAGTCCAGAACTATCTTCATCTAATCGACCTGCTATTTTAAGGTTGGCAAAACTTTTTGGTAGAAGTGAAAATATCGTTTTGCTATTACCTTGAGCTATATGGGAACATACATAACCAACCGGTTTATTAAATGCTACATATATTGGTTTTTTGTTTTCTCCCAACTTACCTTTCATTAGTACTGTATCATCTGGTTCCACGATCGTACCAAGATCTGCTATCTTACCATTTACCGTAACTTCTCCTGCAGTAATGGCCATATCTGCCTTTCTGCGAGAATCAGAAAGACCAAGTTCGACGAGTCTTTTGTTAATTCTCATGAGTACCTTCATTCTTGGTAACTTGTGGTAGCTCATCGAGCGAAGTTATACCGAGGTGAGCTAAGAATGCGTGGGTAGTAGAATAATGAGGTAAAGAGATCCCATCAACCTTCTTTTGTTTTGATTCAATTAGATCTCGTTCGAGCAGACCTTTGATTGTTTGTTCACTACCAATTCCTCTCATTGATTCAATTTCGAGCTGGGTAATTGGTTGGTGATACGCAATAATAGTAAGCACTTCGAGTAATGTTGCACTGAGCTGTTCCGTTTGTAATTTATTTTGAATACCAGCTGGAAGAATATCGGTTTTAGCTACTATTTGTATTTTCTGCTCACTTTGTAAAAGTGCTGTACCAGAATCTTTAAGGTAAGCTGTGAGTTCGCTAATACTAGAATTAACCTCTTCTTCGTTAACTTCAAGCAAGTTTATAAGGTTAGACAAATCTAGACCGTTCGAATTAATCATAAGTAAACTATGAATTTGTTGAGTAAGAAGTTTCATATTAATTCTACCACCGTTTTATTCTCAGTTTGAACCAGTTGTGCTTTTTGGTCTTTTACCATTTCTAAGGCTAATAAAAAACAAACCACAGTTTCATATGGTGTATCACAATATGTTTGCAAACGTTGAATATCAAGCTGTTTATTTGTTGACCACATGGAATGCAATTTTTGACGTAGATAAACTGGATTTTGTCGTTTTAACTTGAATTGTTTAGGTATTGTATTTTGTACTTTTCGATTAAGCGGATATGCATCGACTAAACTTTCTATTTCTAAGTTAGAAAATTTTATTGGCATATTTTGTGTGCTCGTTTTTTTTAAGAAAATAAGTGTTGGTTTTTGATTCTCTGCCAATTGTTTCGTGAGTGCGCGTATCTCAGAAAGTTCATGCAGCTGTTCTGTTAAGTCTTCAAGTGGTTGTTGAACTTCCAGGTCATTATTAGGTAACAATGCTCTACTTTTGTAGAGAATAAGCCGACTGGCTATATCTAAAAACCAATTTGCTTGAGCAGGATCAAGTTCAATATTCTGAATGCTTTCTAAATAGTCATTTGTAACTGTAGCAAGTGAAACATCGCAAATATCTAATTTATTTTTTTCTATTAGTTGTAGAAGCAGGTCGAGTGGGCCAGCAAAATTTTCGAGTTGTACTGTATAGGTCGAACCCTCCATATACATTATCTATGGAGTAAGGCGATGAATATCACGAGGGAACAAAATCGCTTCTTTTATATTATTTAAGCCAACAATTTTTTGTACGAATCTGTCTAGACCAAATCCACAGCCTCCGTGTGGAGGTAAACCATATTTAAATGCATTCAGATAATGACTGAATCCTGGATGAGATGGGTCCATACCCTTTGCTTTCATTTGAGCAACCATTTTTTCATATCGATGCTCCCTCATTGGACAGGTTGCCAGTTCTACCCCGCGAAATAAGAGATCGGCGGCTAAAACGGTTTGCGGATTTTCTGGATTAATCATTTGATAAAATTTATGCGCTTCGAGGGGGAGCTCTGTAGCATAAACTAATTCACAACCATCATTCTTCTTGGCGTACTCGCAGATCCAGCGTTCTTCATCTGGGGTAAGGTCTTTTTCACCGGTTGTATCGGTTTTATTGGCCTTAGAATACATTTCATGAATTTCGGCAACAGTGTAACGTGGAAAGTTATCTTTTATTACAAGGTCTGGTGCTTGCAAACTTGTTAAATTATCCGTATTAGACTTATATAGTTCAGTTAAAACAGAATATACCATTTTTTGAATAATATTAAGTACGTCATCATGATTTTCGACAAATGCAATTTCAATATCAAGCATCGTAACTTCAGTAACATGTCGAGTAGTAGCGCTCGGTTCGGCTCGATATGCTGGCGCAATTTCGAAAACTCTTTCGAAAGCTCCTACCATCATTTGTTTGTAAAATTGTGGACTCTGAGCAAGCGTTGCCTGTTTACCGAAATATTCTAGTTTAAATACTTCTGCTCCACCTTCAGTTGCTTCGGCAAGAAGTTTCGGTGTGTGAATTTCGACAAATTCTTCAGATAATAGAAATTGACGAATCAGCCCGGTTACCTCAGAGCGAATACGAAAGATTTTTTGCTCTTGCAGGTTTCTTACGGTTACTTCTCGGTTGTCAAATAATGTTTCAAGGTGTTCAGGCTTATGACTAATTGGTTTATCAATCTCTATTGGCATTACTTCGGAAACAGGTGTAATAATTTCGAGTTTCGGACAATGAATCTCTACCCCACCAGGTGCTCGTTCGTCAGCTAATACTTCACCCGTTACTGTTAACACGGTACCAAGTTGTAATCCTTCGAGTTTTTTGAGTTCATTCTCATCTTCTAAAAGAAGCTGAACTATTCCTGTTCTATCGCGGAGTACCAAAAAATTTAACCCGCCGAGTAAACGACGCTTAAATAACCATCCAGAAACACTCGCAGATTTTCCGGTTAATTTTGGTAGTTCTGCAACTAATACTCTGTTTTTCATATCTTTACATTATAGCTGACAGATACGATTTGCTCAAATAGATTTTATTGAGGAGCTGGAGGCTGATCTGGCGAATTAACTTCTGGAGCTTGTGGTGGCTCTGGTGCAGGAGGATTTACGGGTGTTGGAGCTTCAGTAGTTCGCTGCCCGCCATTACCAAGTACTTGCTCGTTATTAGCAGTGGCTGGTGCTGCAGACGATAACACTTGTTTAATAGCAACTACCATTTCTTCTAGGGTAACTTGTGATTTTACTAAGTATTTATCAACCCCAAGCTTCTCGCCTCTTTCTTTGTCTTCGGGCGCTGAGAGTGCAGTCATCATAATAACTCTGGTATGCGCAATTTCTGGTGTGGTTCGAACAATATCAAGTACATCAAATCCAGAAATTTTCGGCATCATTACATCGAGTAAAATTAAGTCTGGCCGTTCTTTTACTGCCGTAGCCAGAGCTTCTTCCCCATTTGCTGCAACAGCAATTTGATACCCTTCAGCTTCTAAACGAGCTGAGTATACATCTCGCAAGCTAACGTCGTCTTCTACAATTAATA
Source organism: bacterium (assembly GCA_023261595.1). Lineage (GTDB taxonomy): Bacteria > Patescibacteriota > Saccharimonadia > CAILAD01 > BJGX01 > JAHFOQ01. The sequence continues at coordinate 8,269 of JAHFOQ010000027.1, forward strand.
TTTTTGACATTCGTATATTCTCCTTATCTACTTTTGCTTTATTGTACCACTTATGTTTAGCTTTTGACTAGCGGTAAAGTAAATGTAAAGGTCGAACCTTTACCTGGTTCGGAATCAACCCATATTCTCCCACCGTAGAGTTCCACTAAAGTCCGAGCTATATATAGACCAAGACCAGTACCACCTACTTCTCGCGTCATTGAGTTATTTACTCGATAAAACTTTTCGAACATATGTTTCTGTTCTTCGGCAGGTATACCAATACCAGTATCACGTACTGCAACTTTAATATTGTTTCTATCACCAGTTAAGGTTAGATCGACGCTACCACTTTGTGTGTATTTAATCGAATTACTCACCAAATTAGTAATAATCTCACGAACTCTATCTGGATCCGCATTCACCTTAAATTGCGGCGCTACGACTAGTTCGGTTTTGTTTCCGGCGCCCTCACTGCCAATATGACTATAAAAGCTTAGACTTTTCTTCTTAGCCATTATTTCCATTTCTGAGGCTACCTGGCTAACCAAATCTGTCATATTGAACACCTGACGTTGGTCGTTTAAGCGCTGGTCTTCTATCTTTGTAACAGAGAGTAAATCTTGAAAAAGCTTGCCTAGATGTAGTGCTGAGTTACGTGCTTTTTCTAAAAAGTTTTTAGCCCTATCGTCAACAGTTGCAAGGTTTGGGTTAGTTGCCATAGATAGGTATCCTTCTATGGCTGCAACCGGAGTACGCATTTCATGACTAGCGGTCGAGACAAATTCATTTCGCTGTCGCTGGAGGGCTTTTTGCTCTGAAATGTCATGAAACACCGCAATAGCACCATTAATTTCGTTTTGCATGTCGAAAGTTGGGGCTACAGAAATAGAAAAACTTACTTTGGCATTACTACTGGTGAGAATATGAAATTCATCGGTCGTAAGCTGCTCACCAGTACTAAATACCTTTAAAAATGGATTATTTGATTTGGTGGTCTGATTGTCGTTGCTGTCGAAGAGTTTAATTACATTACTCAATAATGTATTTTGAGCATCTTTGGTGCTCCAGTTTGTTAAATCTTCAGCTGCAGAATTAAATAAGATGATTTCAAGTTTTTTGTTCACTCCAATTACGGGGTCAGCAATTGCAGCAAGCATTAATCGTTCGCTGAGCTGGGTACTATCAAGCTGATTTGTAATAGTAGTTGCAAGGTGTGATGTTTCTACATAATGATCGATAGCTCGCGCGACCAGCAATCCAAAAATAACTGCGATCAGTGAATAGAATATCTCCGGTATAAATAAATTCAACTTATTTGTGTTAACTACGTTGAGAACAAGTGCTACAACAATAAAAAGTGCTAACCCACTACTGCTTATTAAGCAGGCTCTAGCACCAAGAATACAGCTGGCCATTACTAAAATAACCAAGACAGGAAAATACACCGATGCTAACCCCCCACTCAGTAAAACGCCAATAATTAAACAGATAGCGACAAAACTCAGAGAGATATAGGTGCTCCCAAAAGGATATCGACCTTCAATTTTGGGCCATACAAAAAAATTATATATTACTCCAAGCAGCGCAATTGGTATTACTGTGAAAGCAATTGGTATTCTGTTGGGTATATCTATATTTAGAACCGCTACTACAGCAAAAAACACAATCGTAGCAGCCAAACTAAGTGTTGTGGCCGAAAGAACGAAGGTCTGTAGACTTCTGTCGTAACTCTGTTTTGCAGGTTTATTAGCAGTGATTACCGGGGAATTTTCCACCCATTAATTATAGCATAAGCACTATTGAACTTAATCTTTTTATAATATGCCTATTGAGAGACTATTCATTTACAACTAAACTGTCGGTTATGGAAATCGAACAGCAGTTAATATTTTTCTTTATAACCAGGGAACCAATCCTGATGAATATTCTTTTCATCAACTTGAATGCTGAGCAATATATCCTTCATGGCATCTACCATAGGTTCAGGTCCAGAAACATAAATTTGTCTCTTGCTAGAGTCAGGCACATTTTTTTGAATTAGCTTATCGTCTATATACCCGTGCTCTCCTTGCCAATCGCTTGGTGTGTCTTGTGACAGAATGATTATTCGCTTAAAATTTGGCATTGCTTCTTCGCACTGCTGAACTATATCTTTACATGGATCTTCGTCTAATGAACGCAGACCATGCAAAAATATAATATCTCTCTGCTGGTCTTTGCTATCAAGCAAATACTGCATCTGCGCGATGAATGGTGTGGCGCCTATACCGCCTGCTATCCATACAATCTTCTCTGCTTTATCAGGTAATAAAAATTTTCCTTCTGGCCCTTCAATCTCTATACTGTCTCCTGGTTTCAGATGGAATAAATCTTTTTTAAACTCAGAATGTTTTGGCTCGATAAGACGAGTAGTAATCTGAATATCATTTTGGGTTGGTGAAGAAGATATAGTAAACCAGCGCTCTGTTCCACGTTCGTCTGGATTAGGATCAGTTATTACCATGTGTAAAAATTGCCCTGGTTGATGTGAAAAACCAGCCGGTTTTTTAAAATGCAACTGCCAAATATCAGAGCTTAAATGCTTTTTCGTGATAAATTCTAGCTTCGCTTTTATGGTAAATCCCTCCTATTTGTTATAATTATGGTCTTATGAGCAACATTATTCAACATAATAAAATTCCTATTACTGTTATTCAGGGTTTTTTGGGTGCTGGCAAGACGACCCTACTTAACTATATCCTTACACATAACCAAGGAATGAATATTGGTGTTGTAGTAAATGACTTTGGTGATATTAATATTGATAGCGAACTAGTAAAAAGCAAAACAGACAAAAAACTCGAACTAACCAGCGGCTGTATTTGCTGTAGCCTGCAAACACTCGATTTGCAAGAAGCAATAGACCAATTTACGTATCCAGGCACTACGATTGATTACATTATAATTGAAGCGAGCGGTTTGGCTGAACCACGCGATCTGGCTATGACCCTGAAACAAACTATTGGGGTTCGGGTTCGTTTAGACGGAATCGTAACGGTTCTCGATGCTCACAATTTAACGAAAAATGCGAAAGATCATTCTGCTATTGCCCGTGATCAACTGCTATTTACCGATTTTGTAATAATAAACAAAGTAGATCTTGCCAGCACAGAACAGCTAGAAGAAGTACGACAGATGGTTTCGGCATTTAGTCCAAAGGCACGATTAATTGAAGCAGTAAAAGGTGAAATTGATGTACGATTAATTCTTGACAAAGATCAATACAAACTCAGGCAAACAGCCAAAGAAACAAATAGTCACGACAATACTCATGATCATCACCAACATCTGCACGAACAGTACTCAACCCTCAGCTGGTCAAGTAAGAAACCACTCGATCCAATGAAGATTCAGGATTTTGTTAATCGCAAAATTCCAACCAATGTGTATCGTGCAAAAGGTTTTATGGATTTTGGAACAAAAGGACATATGAGAAAATATATATTTCAGTTAGTTGGTGCTCGTCCTGAGATAGTTTGGGAGAATTGGAAGAACATTCAGCCAGAGACCAAACTCGTGTTTATTGGAAAAGATATTGATACATCAAAACTCAAAGCCGAGCTCGATGCATGTATCGACCCTGACCCTCAAGGTCCTTTACCGGATGGCATTGAGTTACAATTACCCCAGAAGGCTGAGCTATAAATTTAAAAAACACATAATTTCTTATGTGTTAGCTAACTGTATGAATGATGTGCTGTTCGACACTCCAACGAGGCGAACAGACAATTACAAGTTCCAGATCGCCAAACCAAACAAACTTTTCCCCAGGCTCGATAACTATTGAGTCGCCAGAGTATATTTGAAA
>JAHFOQ010000040.1 GCA_023261595.1 bacterium
TTATCAATAGGATCTAACGCAAGTTCTTGTGGGGTGAAACCAGCCGTTTCAATCTTAAAATACTGATCTCCAGTAATGTCTGCTGCTAAAGCATTATTTTTTTCTCCTGTTGCATAAAACAATATATCGCTATGTATATTAGCAAGAGACCATAATGGATCTAAGATAGATTTAAAACTACCTATCATTGCTGTTCTTGCAGTGTTGGGTGAAGTAGAATTTTGCATTATGATACTCGCCAATGAATGAATGTTGGCAGTATTAAAAATACGGTAAGCTATACCATTATTTTTTTGGAGCTTACTATCAATATCATCTGCCCTTAGGGCTAATACTTTTGATTCATAAGGGGTTAAAAATCTCCCACCAATTCCTAAGGTATAATCATTCATTAATTGTCGTAAGCCCATACTTTGACGGTTATAGTTATTTGGTCCAGGTTCAAGTCCACTTACTGAAGTAGAAGAACCAGTTCTAACATATGAAGTCATGATTTGCTCTAGACCAAAACTACTAGTGTTACTAAACACACCTTGTGAATTATTTAAGATTTGTGTCTTAAGATCGGTGTAGCCATTAAGCATTATTTGGTTACCATCTTGACCAGTTTCTTGCTTAAGGCTATCTAAAAGGTTAGAAAGTGTTGAGAAAATACTCCCAAGAAGACCAGTAGAACCCGTTTCCTTGCCACCAGCTGAAATTAAAGGACACGCCCGTTTAATTACATTCATAGGCCCACTGTTTAAATTTAATGGTACGTTATATGCACGGTTATGCGTGCCTTCCGGGTTCATCTGATTTCCTCTGAGTTGGTTATACACATCTAATTGATATGCAGTAGAAGACGCCCAGTTATCGTTTTGCTGAATTGTCGCGTTACTTTCATTGGTGTTGAGCGAGTTAGCCTTACGAGTGTCGGTAAGAGTAAGAGTTTTAGCACTACTCCTCTCAGCTCCACCCAATCGACTTTCAATAGCAAGTCGAGCGTTATGTGCGGCAGCCGAAGCTCTGGTAGGATCACTATTACCTGTATCCATAAACGCATATACATACGGACAAATACTCAGTGCAATTCCTGTTGGAACAACGGCAGAACCGTTCTCGGTATCTTTGGTAGGTACGTTAATATAATCTGCAATATTAATGTCATACGGGCTCTTACCGTCTTTCATATCGTCATACATTTTTTGCATACCCTTTGGGATATCTCGTTTATTATCATCAAAAGGTATTTGGTCATTTGGGTGAGTATCATTCCAGAGTTTTACTTCATAAGCATATTGCCTCTCTATTGCATTAATATCTTCAACAAATGGCCCAAAATCTAATGAGTCTTTTGGTACAGGAGTAACTCTTTCGAGTGTTTTATCATACACATACTTATCAGTTTCAGAAGAGCTACCGTTTACATCTTTTGCATCTTTACTTGCAGCGTAACTTAAGTGTACATTGGCCTTTTTATTTAAATCTCTCGCCATAGGCTGGCGCCACATAAGATTATATATTGGGTATTTTTGCGCAATACAATATCCTGCTTCTGTGTTTCCGTCGAGCTGTTCAACCGGAGTTGTTTTACCAGTTTGTTTGTCTAGTACGGCTTTTGGAATACTCCTTGGTTTTCCATCACTGCCCACCACTTGCCGCAACTCAAAATCGTAACGACAATCATTTTTTGATAGTGTTTGGTATTGTGATTTTGCCCAATCAATTTTTTCAAATTTTTCCTCTATTGAGCCAGGCTCTGGTTTAGCAACTTGATTCGCAGCGATTGCATGATTCCCATCTGGAGTGTAGGTAAATTCATTTAATTTTTCAGCTACATGTATTGCACTATTTAGAATTCCATTATTCTGAGACCAATTATCAGCTACTTGTAAAGTGAATTCACGTGTCTTCTTATCAAGTAAAACATGTTGGAGAGCTTCCCATGGATTACTAATAATATACGCAATAAGAAATCCTAAGAGAAAGAACGGAACGAGAAGTACGAGTGAAATAACGCCGACTTTTTTCGTAATTCCCCGAACACCACCAAGTTTTTCGACAGCTGCACCAGCAGCGGGAGTACCAAAATAGCTGGCCGCCGCCACTGCTGCCGCATCAACGTTTTTTTCTGTATTACCTTTTTTCGCCTCAGCTTCTTTATCACCTTTTGTGACTGGACCAGATCCACCAGGTAGTGCTTTTCCGGCTTCTCCACCAGCTGCAGCAGATTTTAAGGCCTGTCGACCTGCTTCTTGAGCTTTGTCGCTTGTACTTCCTTCACCACTTGCAGCATTGGCAAGATTTCCGTATCCTCCTGGAATCTTATCATTTCCTGGTAAAGAATCGGCATTATAGCCCATGCGACTTTTTTGATCTCCCCCTGATTTTTTACCAACTGGAGAGACTGGTAGGTCTCCTGTTTCTCCGGGCGCACTAAAACCGGAATCCGAAGATACCTTATTACTTACCTCTTCATCGGGTAGATTATTGGGTCCAAAACTATCTGCCATTACAAAACAAAACTCTTATGGTTAATAAGACTATGTATTATTGTACCAGATATATTCAGTTATTTACTATGCTGCCGCATCAACTTCGTTCGTTCGTACATTAGCTGCCTGCTTGGCAATTTCTCCGGCTTCATCTTGTGCTATTTTCCCAGCCTCTAAAAGATCTTTTGGATTCGTGGTAATAAGCTGTTCTTCGGTAGGGCTACCAATAATTCTCATAATGATATGACTCAGTCCTGCAAAGAACAGACCTTCCCCTACTGGGAATTGACTTAATCGCTTCTTCTCTTCAGAGGTGAGCTTAAATGTATCAGCAACAATATCAACCGCAGCTGGGTTTTGTTTTAAGAGAAGTTGCAATGAAGAGTTGTTTACAATTGCTCGACCGAGTCGAGTACTTAAAAAGTCTTCTACATCTTGGCTGATTGTAGTTAGGCCTAGATAATATTTTCGGCAACGTTTTGCAATAGAGAACATAAACATAGCCGAGTCTTGATACTGCATAAGTTGCCAAGCTTCATCAACAATAAGAATACGTTTTTTCTTTTCTGACTTAACTTTGTTCCAGATATAATTTAATACAATATACATACCAATTGGTCTCAGTTCGTCTTCGAGATCACGAATATTAAATACTACAAATGGATTGTTTAAATCGACATTGCTTTGCTGTGAAAAAATACCAGAAAATGTTCCTTCGGTATAGCGACGTAAACGAGCTGCCAGTGCTGGGCCATTTCCGCCTGTTGTATTAAGTGTGTTGTATAGATCTACCATTACTGGTGGTTCGGCGGTGTGGGTAAGCGGATCATTCGTAATGCCTTTTTGCGCATACGTAGCTATTAATGCAACATCTAGGTCAGATTCTTCGGCTGCACCCATATCACCCATCATCAGCCGCAAAAGACCGTGAAGCATAATAATGTTAGCCCGCAATGCATTATCAGCTTCTTCAGGGTCTACCGTTCTAGGTAGTTCAAAAGGATTTACATGCGTATTACTGGTTAGGCTAAGTTGTAGAAAACTTCCTCCTACCGCATCACATAGATTTTTATATTCGTTTTCTGGGTCAACAATAATTATTTCGGTACCAAACATTAGACTTCGCAATGCCTCAAGCTTTACCGCGAAAGATTTACCTGCACCAGACTTTGCAAAAACTACCATGTTGGCGTTTTCTAAACTAAAACGATCAAATAATACGAGGCCGTTATTGTGGCGATTTATACCATACAGAATTCCCTCTTCATTACTCAGGTTTGCTGTAGTAAATGGAAAGCTTGTACCAATTGCACCGGTATCCATATTGCGGCTAATGCCTAATTGATCAAGTCCAATTGGAAGGGTTGAATTAAACCCTTGCTCCATTTGAATTGTACTTGGTTTGGTATAAATAAGTTCAGTGCCAAGTATTGATTCAATCTTTTTCACTATTTGGTCAAGGTCATTGAGGTCTTTACCATACACTGTTAAATACACACCTAGTCGGAAAAAACGATCTTCACCAACTTGTAGTTTATCGCGGAGTTCTTCTGCATCAGAAATAGCTGCTTCTAGCCCTGGGTCCCGAACTTTGCCCTTTTCGGCATTAATTGAATAGTTTGCTTCGAGTTGTCCTA
>JAHFOQ010000028.1 GCA_023261595.1 bacterium
ATTAGCTCCTTCTACAGATACGAACTGTGCCGAAGCTGGAAGATTTTTTTTGCTATCAGTTATTTTTTGCGGGGTAGCTAAACCATCTCGCGTTCCAGATATACTCAGTACCGGTATCGTAAGACTGGTTGCGTTCCCGTTACAATAACTGGCTAATAAGATAAGGCCCGAGAGTTTGGCCTGATGACTTTTTGCATATTCGCAGGCTGCTACGCCGCCCAAACTATGGCCGGCTACATACCATTTTGTAATGTCTGGGTTTTCTCGCATAATTCTATCGGCTCGATTTACATCGAGTAACGCAAAGTTAAATGGACTCCGCACAATAAAAACTGCTATTCCCTTTTGGGCAAGCTCTGCATAACGGCCAATATATGCGCTCGGCTCTACAAATGCACCAGGGTAGAAAATAACTGCAGAGTTAGACGAACTTACAGAAGGTAAAACTGCGTAATAACTCCCTTTATCTACTACCTGAATTGCAGTATTTTGTTTGGCGGTAGCGATATCGTTTGTATTAGCCGGTAAAGAGTTTACAGAGTTATACAAAAAATACCCTGCGAATACTATTACTGCACCAATTAAGAACGTTGCCAAGCCGATAACAACCCACTGCCATACATGAAGACGATGTTTGCGTTTCAGCTCTGTCATGGTTGTCTGGCAATATTAATTGAATTTGTACCAGCCTGCAAAGGATAGATTGTGGTAATCAGAAAAAACGCTGTAAATAGTATCGGGCCACCAACCAATAGCGCTGCAAGGATGATGATCCCCCACAGCCATGCTTGAAGATGATGTTTGTGCGGTAATTTTGCCATATTTCTTCTCTTAGTATAGCAAAACAAGAAGAATAGAATGGAAGTTTTAGACTTATAAAACTAACTGCGCTATAATAACCGCGAACTTGTACCAGCCGCCTGGCGGGCCTAAGGGAGGAACAGTGGCGGTAGAATATATCCCGTTAGCAGATTGTAAACACAGTGGATTGTATTATGTCCTTTCAGGACATTTTCGTCTGGCGGTGTATAACGAAGATGATCAAACCTTTGTCGGGATTCGCGATAAACTCGGTCATCATTATTTGTTTAAGATTCATCATTACGATTATGATCCCTTGCTTGGTGGCGTTTACCCAATTACTTGGCTCGAGTATTGTCCGGTAAGAGATCTCTCTACCGACTTTAGTACCTCAGAAAACTTTGTAATAAACCATGCCTTAATGGCTTATATGCAAGACTCTACAATGCAATATCGTCAGTATTATCAAAGCTCAGAGTAAACTCTGGGCATTTTTATTATCTCACTTGGCTGTGAACATCCCTGTCCACAGCCAATAGATAATATCCTGCCAAATTATGGGAGCGGTAGAGTTACGGTGTTGTTGATAGCATTGATTGCGTTGGTAGCATCAACGATTGAGTTGGTGTTGTTTGAGTCGGTGGTGGTGTTGTTTGAATTGTTTGTGTTGTGTGAGTCTGTAGTATTAGTTGAACTTACCACGCTACTCGTATTGGTTGTAGTGTTAGTTGTGTTGTTTGAATCACTGGTGTTGTTACTTCCATTCCCATTGTTACTTCCATTCCCATTATTTGAATCAGTAGTTACCGTAGTACTTGTGTTGGTAGTAGTTTTGGTATTAAAGCTATGATCGTAGTTGTAGTTATTATTTGTTTCGTTGCTCGTTTGAGTATTCGTGTTAGTGTAGTTGCTTGGCAATACAGAGGCAACAACGCCCCAAACTTGGCCAGTAACTACTACTGGTGCGGCAGCTCCTGCAGCTGAACTACCGGCTGGACAAACACCACTGCCAGTTGCTACTAATGCGTATCCTGCTGGTACTTGATAAACTGGGTTGGCATTATTTGTTTGTGTACTATCTGCTTTTGCAAGTCGTGGTACGAGCAATGCAAGTGTTAATACAAAGGTTGCTGGCACGGCTAGTGCAAGTGCAGCCATTGTTCCAAAAAGTGTTTTTGTGTTTATTTGTAATGTTACGTTTTGTGCTTGTGAACTCATAGTAAGTTCCCCCTCCTTTTAAATTTATTAATACTTGCACCTTACTCTTTTTACTTTTTGACATGCAAGCATAAGATTATTACTTTTTTGATTTTATTTCTGGCATGCCAGTTATGCTAAATAACACCGCTTATGCTTTGGTGGTTGTAAATTCACATAGTTACCAAACTCGACATTTTACACTATCTGGGGTATAATTATCTGATAACTGTTCGTTCTGTCTGTGAGGCAGTCGGGCTCAAAGAAATGGTGCGTGTATGGCAACTCTTTTATCACAATCAAAACAACCTAAAAAACTCGGCACTGCCGAGCTACTTTTTACTTCGGCCCAAGAACTTGGATTAAACCCTACGTGGCTGGATTACCGTAAAATCTTTACTATCCAAACACCAACAGGCGAGAAATATATTGATCATGCCTGTAGTATGCTTAACCCTGTTGCTTCTGCTATGCAGGTGCAAGATAAATATTTAACCCGCGTTATATTAGATCGTCATGGTTTACCAAATATTCCCTATGCCTTGCCTAAAAATCTCGGCCAAGCCGAAGCATTTTTAGCTGAACATGGTGAAATAATCGTTAAACCGAAAAGTGGGTCTGGTTCGTATAACATTCGTAGAATCTCAAATAAAACAGAATTAATAGATATTGTGTATCCCAAATTTATTTTCGAAAAATACATTCCTGGCCGAGAAATGCGCTATCTTGTTCTCGATGGTAAGGTTATTGCTGTACATCAAAGTAATTATGGAGAATCAGTAGCTATTGATAGAGAATTACAACGAATTTCTTATGAACCGAATGAATGGAATACAGAAAAATGCGCCATGGCATTAAAAATTGCAGAAATATTTAATCTACACCTCACCGCAGTAGACTTTATGGTATTACCCGATGAGAGTTATGTTATTTTAGAAGTAAATAGTTCTCCAGGATTTAAGTGGTTTCATTCGCCTAGTTCTGGCCCGGCTGTGAATGTCGCTACGCCTTTCCTTAAAGCAATTATTGCCAAGTAGTATAATTACACTATGCAAAGGCCAACGCATAGACAGGTAAATATATTACTTATTGTAGCGAGTGTTTTTATAGTAGTACTCTCTGGTATTGCGCTGCGGAATTGGTATCTAAAACGTACTACCAAAGCCTCTCCGTCTGTTTCTTCATTGAATCCTCCAGCTCCATCGCCTACTGTGTCACTCAACCCGCTACAAATAGAAGCAATCAAAGCCAGAAGTTACCCTGGAAGTGCGCTCACAATCGAACAGAATTTAGGGAACCAAGGAGGGTATACTAATCAGATAGTTTCGTATCTGTCAGATGGACTAAAAATTTACGCTCTTATGAGTACACCAAATGGAAATGCCCCAAACGGTGGGTGGCCAGTAATAATTTTAAATCATGGGTATATTAATCCAGCTGAATATCGTACGAATGATGGGAGCTATGGTGGGTTAACTGCTACTCTCGCGCGTTCTGGTTTTGTGATAATAAAACCAGATTATCGTGGGCATGGACAAAGCCAAGGTACGCCCGAGGGCGGACATTTTTCGCCGGTGTACACCTACGATGACTTAAACTTGATTGCTACAATTAAACAAACTGCGTTGTTTAATCCAGCTCGCATTGGCACACTTGGCCATAGTTTGGGAGCTCATACCAGCCTACGCGTAGCAGTAGTAAGTGCAGATATAAAAGCCACGGTGTATCTAAGCGGTGTAGTTGGTTCGATCGAAGATATTTTGTATAACTGGCCCCGTTCCCCTATGCCTTCAGATTTACCAGCTAGTGTACAAACTACTCGCGAACAACTATTATCACAGTACGGAACTCCAAAAACGAATCCTGAATTCTGGAACTCAGTAAGCGCAATACAGTATGTTGCAAATATAACAGGTAAGACTCAGATAAATCAGTCGGAAAATGATTCAACCGTACCAAAACTTTTTTCTGACCATCTTAATGCTGCACTGCTCGCAGCCAACAAGCCAGTAGAATACTACACATACCCCGGAGACGACCATCAGTTTCGTACTAATGCTACACTTGCATACCAAAGAATTTTGTCGTTTTATCGTGCAAATTTATAATTATTGAATATGTTTTGGATAGAGATAACTCAAACTTACCACAACAGCAGAGAGTCCAACTCCAAATGTAGCACCTCGCCAAAATGGATCGGCAGGAGCAAACCAGCCTACTAACATTCCGCAAAGTCCAACTATGAGTAAAATCCAACCCGTAGTTATTTGCTTTTTTGCAGTTTTTGATTTGTTGGTTTTCAGTTTGAGTGCCATAATTTCCTTTTTTATATTTCGTTACTTGTTATTACCATTTTAACCATAAGAGATATAAAACACAAGCTAAAAGACAATTTTAGACTTCTTATATTTGCCATTCTACAGGTTTAGTGAATACTTTTAGTACCCAGTAGTACAATTAGTCATATATTTAAGTAAGCACATATTTATACTAACTTTTATGAATCCATTGAGTTTAATTTTATTGTATATGTAAGTATGTACTGAATTTTCTTTTGTGCCTGCATTAACCTAAGATCGATATAATCGACGTAAGTTTGCTACAATAGAATTTCATGAATACCTATAGTAAAGATCAGGCGGAGGCAATTACTACAATTGGTCGGTGGCTCAAAACACCCGAGCAACAGTATTTAACGTTGGGCGGTTATGCTGGTACAGGCAAGACTACACTACTCGCAGCTTTTCGTAAAATTTTGCATGATAATAATCCAGGTAAACGCGTTGCGTTTGCTGCGTTTACCGGTAAAGCAGCTCAAGTGTTACGTGGCAAGCTTCAAGAGCAGAAAGTATTACAAAAAGCAGATAGCTGTTCTACCTTGCATAGCTTAATGTATTACTCAGAGGGCAAAAAAGATTCAGCACCTAATTGGCGAAAACGTGAAACCCTACCATATGACATTATTGTGGTCGATGAAGCATCGATGGTATCAGAAGACATTTGGAATGATGTGTTAAGCTTTGGAAAGCCTGTTTTGGCAGTTGGTGACCATGGACAGTTGCCACCAATAAACTCTGATTTTAATCTTATGGCCGAACCACAGATTAAACTGGAAAAAATTTGGCGCCAGGCTGCTGATAGTCCGATTATTCAAGTAGCGACAATGGCTCGGCAAGATGGGCAAATTCCGGTTGGTGATTATGGTAATGGCGTACAAAAACTTTCTCGATCTTTACCAGAGACCGGAGACGTTATCGAGGAAATCTTGCGTGGTCCAGCCGATGAACGACTGGTGTTATGTGGGTATAACCACACTCGGCAAAAACTAAATGCGCATATTCGCGAACTAAAAGAATTTGAAAGCCAAGAACCAGCCAGGGGTGATATTATAGTTTGTCTGCGTAATAGTCGGGAAAGTGGGCTGCATAACGGACAGCTTGGAGTAATTGAGGCAATCGTACCAGCCGATAATGACCCAGAAAATATTTGGTATTATATTGTGGCCCAATTTGATGATGTGCGTTTTGAAGGTTATGCGCCACGCGAGCAATTTGGTGCTGCATCTACTCTCGCCCGTCCACCTCGTCGTGCAAAAAAAGATATTGTTGGCTTGTTTGATTTTGGCTATGCCCTTACTGTACATAAAGCCCAAGGATCGCAAGCACCAAAGGTATTGGTATTTGAAGAACGTTTTGCCAAAATGAATGATGACGACTGGCGCCGGTGGCTCTATACCGCGGTAACTCGTGCTGAGCAAGAATTGATTATTGTAGGTTTCTAATCTTTAAATACTTGCAATAACTTATGATATATAGTAATATATGTCCAGTTTACAAATCTACCCCACCGTAAGGGAGAGAGAGATGAGTACCTTCGAATCAGGATACTTTTTAGGCGCACTTATTGCTGGAATTGTGATATTAATTGTAGCCATCATTGTTGTACTCGGTAAGAAAACAACAAAAACCACAAAAGCCATTGGCTTGGGCGTGGTAGTTGTAGCAGCGATCGTCATCGCTGTTGCAGGTATTGGCCTATACGCCAAAGGTAGTGGTTCACAAGACAAGAGTCAGGTTTATGCAGATATCTTGGGTGACAACCCAGGTATGCAGATCACCTCTCTCGATACCGGATCCCAATCCATCACGTATGTAGTTCACGGCCAAGAGTGGCCAGTTTGTGTGGCTCACTACAATACCAACGACAAGAATCGTTTCGTGGTTGATGCTGAATCAATTATGTGCCAAAAAAATGTTCCGCAACGAGTGCGTGATGCGCAAAAGAATGCTGCATCGACCACAACCACTACGAATCCTTCTGGTAACTCGGTGTTGCCACTGCCCTCATCCATTCCTCCCCCTGCAAGTTAGCAGGAGGAGATTTTTATTTTGTTTCGTTTGTCTCGATAATTTTTACAAATTGTTTACCATCACTGATGTAATAATCAGATATGTTATAGAGTTCAAATTCGGGCAATCGAAATCGACCTGCAATGTCTAATAGTTCATGAAAAGTTGATGGCTCAGTATCGAGCAGAGAAAATACCAAAACTGTTGGAATACTATACCTGCGCCAATGTTTAAATAATTTGTTTTCGAAAAACACGGCAATTTTATCAGCCCGTTCTTTTCCTTGGAGTTTTGTTGGTAGATTAATCTGACACATCGCGGCATCAAAATAGCAATCAACCGTTGCTTGGTCGGGCGAAATTATTACTGAATCAAAACCGATTTCTTTATTACCATCAGAGTAGATCATGTCTGGATTCTCATCAAATTTCTTAAATGCAAAGCCATCATAATCATGACAAATGTGTAAAAACTGCTCGATTAACTGATACTCTCGCTGTTTCTTATCTTCTGAGAGAGAACTATGTAGTTCGGTGCCTGTCATTTAGCAGCCTGTTTTGTATCTCCGTTACAGGTATTTGGATTCCATAGCCCCTTTTCGGTTGTTTTGGCCTGTTCTTCTGCCAATTTAAATTGAGCCTGATACTTATAGGTCTGTTTATTATAGGTATATTCGTGCGCATAGCCTTCAGCAATCATTGCCTGATTATACAATGTCCCATCGGGTAAAAACAGATACCCCAATGTACGTCCGTACTTATCAACTTCACCAACCAATGGATCAGTTTCTATTTTTACCGTTTGATTTTCGAGTAATTGATGCCCTCGTGCACTCGCCTCGTGGCCAAAACATTGCACTGGCTTACGAGGGTCTACAACTTCTGGTGTATCCATACCAATTAAACGAATAGTGCGTTTTTGTCCATTCCAGTCTACCGTAACGGTATCGCCGTCTTCTATTTTTATTATTCGGAAGGTATCAATCGAGTTGTTGGCTTGACTATGATTTCGATACACTCCGGCATAGACAAGGAGTGCGCCAATGATAAGCGCGAGAAGACTGAGACCAAAACTGTTTGCGCTTCTTCGCCTATTCATATACCTCTTTACTCCCTACAGTTAGAGTTCTACGACGCGCATAAATGCTTTCGAGTATACCCACTGAAACAAGTGAAATAAGCATACTTGTGCCCCCTGCTGATATAAGTGGCAGTGGTATACCCGTAACTGGCAAGATACCGATATTCATACCGATATTAATAACAATATGAAAAGCAAACATTGTAGCAATTCCAATGGCTAAAAAGGTACCAAATCTATCTGAGGCGTTCTTTGCTATCCATAGTGCACGTATTACCAGTACACAATACAACACAATACAGACTACCGCTCCTAAGAACCCGAGTTTTTCCGAAAGCACAGCAAAAATAAAATCGGTATGCTGAGAAGGCAAAAAATTGCCTTGTGACTGTGAACCAGAGCTTAATCCTTGCCCAAATACCCCGCCCGAACCTACTGCAATAATCGCTTGATTCACGTTATACCCCGTCCCTGTTGGATTGGCGGTAGGCTCAAAAAATGTCGTAATACGCTGTCGTTGATAGGGTGCAAGATGAGGTAATAATAGCGGTATAGCAATAATAAACGCAGCAGCTCCTATTACAAAATAGCGTTTCTTAATACGCGATGTCATTGCCATACTGAGCCAAATTACAGTAAGAACCATACCAGTTCCAAGATCTGGCTGTATCACAACCAAGATCAAAGGTGGCAATAGATAAAGTATTGAGTACACCAGATACTTAAATTTGTCGGTCTGATCATAATTAACTGAGAAAAACTTCGCCAAAACTATAGTTAAAGCCAGTTTTGCAAATTCAGAAGGCTGAAATTGAAAAAATCCTAAGTTTATCCAACGAGTTGCTCCAAGACGGGTGGCGCCGAAGATTTCTACTATCAACAACAATACAACCATAATTATATAGATAGCACGACTATAGTTTTTTAAGATAGAGTAATCTGATCGCGCAAATATCCACATCAATGCAAATCCCACTACTACATAAAGAATCTGCTTACTTGTATCAAGTTGGTTTCCACCAGTTGATTGAATCGCAGAAGAATACAGTATTAAAAGACCAAGCGCCGCGAGTAAACCCGTCGCTGCGAGCAACACAAAATCAGTCTTGCGAAATTGAAACCGCAGGCGATTCTGCATGCACTAAACTTTCTGCAAAGAAATGCTTAAATCCATACCTTCAATTGTAACATTTTTTGTAAATGCTAGTGTTTCGTTTTTTTGGTTGATTGTTGTAGCTAATACTTCGTTTTTAAGTAGTTCGCTGTATTCTTCAATAGCATCTTGAAGCTTTTTCGTGTTCGATTCTAAACTGAGCATTATACGGTTCTCTACATCAAGACCAGATTCTTTTCTTGCTTGCTGAACATTACGGATTACTTCTCTCACCCACCCTTCATTCTGGAGTGTTTGAGTAATTTTTGTGTCCAATATAACTTTTAAACTATTAGCCTTTTTTACAACAATAGATTTGGTATTCAATTCATCGGTAATTATTGAATTTAAATCATCATTTAATTCTTGCGAAGATTGAACTGTAACTTTAGCGAGCGGTTGACGAACTTTAATGCCCGCTTTCGCACGTGCTGCCAATCCTTCATTTACCACTTCTCTTACGGTAGCCATTGCGTTGAGTATAGCAGTGTCATTAGTATTGGCTTTTGGCCATGTGCTTAGATGTACTGATTCTGGTGACTCAGCTATATCTTCTACTAAATGACGATAAAAATAATCAGACGCAAAAGGTGAATATGGAGCTAAAAGCTGACAAACTGTAACGAGCGCCCAATGCAAGGTATTGTAAGCATCTATTTTGTCATTATCATCTTCGCTCTTCCAGAAACGTCGTCTGCTTCTTCGAATATACCAGTTTGATAATTCATCTACTAGTTCATAGACCGGCCAACTGGCTTTCGCCAGATCGTAATTATCTGCAGCGGTTGTACAAACCGCTATAGTCTTATTTACCATTGCAACTAACCATTGATCGAGCGGGTTCGTAAGATTTGTTGGCATTTCGAGACTTTGTGGCTTCCAGTTATCTATTTCTGCGTACATCGAAAGAAACGAAACACTATTACTCAGTGTCATAAAGAGATTTCGATTAATGTCACGAAGGGCAGTTCTATCAAATCGCATGTAATCAGCTGTTACCGCAGGTGTACTCGAAAGTAAGTAGAAACGTAGGCTATCTGCGCCCTCGGTAGCAAACACATCTTCAATTGGAGGATAGTTCTTAAGCCGTTTAGAGAGCTTTTGGCCATCAGCTGCCATAATCATGCCATTTACCAACACATTCTTGTAAGCTGGCTTATCAAGCAATATTGTAGAGATTACGTGTAGAACATAGAACCAGAGTCTTGTCTGATCAAGTCCTTCACCAATGTAATCAGCCGGAAAGCTTCGTTCAAACTCTTTGGTGTTTTCAAATGGAAAATGTTTTTGCGCATATGGCATCGAACCAGATTCAAACCAACAATCAATTACCTCTTCGACACGACGATAAGTTTTTCCATTCTGTTTAATGACAATATTATCGATAAACGGCCGGTGTAAATCACTTACATCTGGCGTACCTTCGGCGAGTTCTTGTAACTGCTGAATGCTTTCAATAACAATATAGTCCGTTTCATCAGCTTCATTTACCCAAATAGGCACAGGAGCTCCCCAGTAGCGATTTCTACTTATTGCCCAATCTCTTGCACCTTCGAGCCATTTGCCAAACCGACCAGTACTAGTATTTTCTGGGGTCCATTGAATATCTTTGGCAGTATCTATCATCTGATCTTTAATTTTTGAAACTGCGATAAACCAAGTATCAATCGCATAATATAAGAGTGGAGTGTCACAACGATAACAGAAAGGATAGGTATGTTCGAGCTTCTCGGCAGCATATATTACGCCTTTTTGGGTCAATTCTTCGACAATAATCTGGTCAGCTCCTTTAAAAAACTTCCCAGCAAAAGTATCGAGACCTAAACCTGTCTTTACCTTACCTTCAGTATCGATTGTTTGTAATACCGGAATGTCATTATCCTGTCCTAGTGCTAAATCGTCCTCACCAAATGCAGGTGCAACATGCAATACACCAGTTCCGTCTTCGATACTAACAAACTCTGCTGGCCATATTTTATAAAGAGTATTGTTTTCTGGAAGTTCAGTGAGTGTAAATACTGGTTCGTAGCTTAAGCCAACTAAATCTTTTCCTGTCATTCGTTCGAGTATCTCAAAATTATCAGCATTCAGGCTTTCTGTTCGAGCTTCAGCCACAATCAATACTTCACTGTTTTGATTGTCATCATTAACTTTCACTTTTACATAGTTTGCATCTGGTTTTACTGCCAATGCAGCGTTACCTGGTAAGCTCCAAGGGGTCGTTGTCCAGGCAAGCATGAATTCATTGCTATCTTTTAGCTTAAACTTAACGTACACACTTGGGTCGAGTACATTATCTTTATACCCTTCATTCACTTCAAAATTACTTAGTGGTGTGGCACAGCGTGGACAATACGGCATACTCTTATACCCTTTATAGATCAGGCCTTTTTGATGAATCTGAGAAAATACCCACCAGACAGATTCAGTAAAGTTGGTATCAATTGTTGCATAGGCATGTTCTTTATCAGTCCAGCGACCAATGCGATCAAAGAAATCTTCCCAGTCTTTTTTGTAGGTAAAAACCGACTCCTTACAAGCAGCATTGAATTTATCTATTCCATATTCGCTAATCTGTTTTTTTCCAGAAATCGCCAGTTTTTTTTCAATTTCAAACTCAACCGGCAAGCCATGACAATCCCAGCCATTTCGACGTTCTACGTAACGTCCTTGCATAGTTTGATACCGACCAATCGAATCTTTAATACTCGTAACTAAACTATGCCCAAAATGAGGTAAGCCATTCGCGAACGGCGGACCATCGTAAAAACTAAACGGTTCACCATCTTTTGTTTGTTCGAGCGATCGCTGAAAAATCTGCTTATCTTGCCAAAACTGAAGCATTGACTCTTCTACGGTTTTTGCATTATAGGGCGTAATTTTCTTCATGTTTCTCCTTTTATATAACAAAAAACACCGCATTCTAGTGCGGTGTCAGGACTCCGAGTATTCGGGGTGGTACCACCTGACTTTAATTCTAACTAATAGAATTATCTTCATTACTAGTCATTACGTGACCAATACGTCGGGTTCTACTTACTCATGAGTGAGGTTCTTCCCGCTGCTTCGTGGTTGATAGCCACTCATTTGTCCTTTACAGACAAAGTGCATGTATCTGTTATAAGTATACAATGGTAAGAAGT
>JAHFOQ010000041.1 GCA_023261595.1 bacterium
ACATAATCTTCTTTTAAAGCAAAACCTTCTGGATGTTCTTTATTATAAATGGTATATACGCCATTTTTTAACGTTACCCGTTCGCCAGGAAGTGCGATAGCGCGTTTAATAAAGAATGTTTCTGGAGCGTTTGGATAGCGAAATATTAAAACATCACCACGGTGGATGTCAATGTTTTTTGTACCCCACAATTTTGCAATGTCATACCAAGTAATGGGAAGTTTGGAAATAATTAAATAGTCGTTATTGTGATAATCTGGGTTCATCGAGCTCCCAGAAACGTAAAATGCCTGAAAAATAAAGTTTTGAATAATTAAGACTATCGCAATGGTAATTACACCCCATATAACCAGCTCGCCAAAAATACCACCAAATTGCCACCAATGTTTCTTTTTAGGAGGTTCAGCATTGGCGTCATCGGTATTTGCAGGAGCATGGAGAGACTCAATATCGTTATTGTATTTAGTATTGTCACTGGCAGCCTGAGCCGCTGCTGCAGCTTGGGCAGCTTTCTCGGCTTCGGTTTGTGGTGTTATAGTACCACCCGGTGTAGGTAGTTCATCTTCAGAAAGGTATACTCTTTCTGGTTCTTCAGTATTTTCAGGCTTAGCTTCATTTGGGTTCATATCTTTCCATTATAGACAGATTTTTCTAAAAAGTACTAAAACATAGCCGTCTTTTTGCATACCGGCTTGGCTAGTCTATAATAAAAGCTTATGAACAACGGCGACGATAATTTACCTACACCAGACCCGACACTGTCGGAGCCAAAAAAATCTAACAATAATGGTGGTTCTAAAGATGAAATGCCATCGTTTATGCAACAAAAGCTCGAACAACCAACTAAAAAGAAGCGAAAAAAACGAAGAAGATGGCCATGGATAATCTTAGCAATATTTATTGCTTTGATTTGTGTCGGTGGATTCTTTGCCTATCGAACCTACGCTCAAT
This sequence comes from bacterium, assembly GCA_023261595.1. Classification (GTDB taxonomy): domain Bacteria; phylum Patescibacteriota; class Saccharimonadia; order CAILAD01; family BJGX01; genus JAHFOQ01. The sequence goes on from JAHFOQ010000041.1 coordinate 952, forward strand.
TGCATAAGGTGATTCAGAGAAATAGCGGTGAGAAAGCACAAGGGCTTCAGGCTGCACCAATCGCCCCAGAGAAATTAAAAGGTGAAGGAGATGGAAGAGTAAATATATTACTTTTGGGTATTGGTGACCCAGGACATGCGGGTGAGAACTTAACCGACACTATGATGGTGGCGAGTTATGATCCGAAAACAAAGGACGTAGCAATGCTGAGTTTACCGAGAGATCTGTATGTAAAAGTTTTTGGCAGCATGGTAAAGGTAAATACTGCATATTATTATGGTGAGCAAAATAAAAAAGACAGTGGCCCTGAGGTTGCAAAACAAACAGTTAGCCAGGTACTTGGTATTCCAATTCACTATTTTATTCGGGTTGACTTTACTGCATTAAAACAAGCCGTTGATACGGTTGGCGGAGTTGATGTGGTTGTTCCTAAAACTCTTGTTGATTCAGACTATCCCTGTGAGAAAAACGAAAGTTTAAGTTGTGGATATTCTATTCTGGCAGGCCAGCAGCACTTTAACGGTAGTGCTGCGCTAAAATATGTTCGGTGTCGTAAGGGTGATTGTGGTGATGATTTTGGTCGAGCACGTCGTCAACAGGATATATTGGTCGCCCTGCGACAAAAAGCTGGTACACTGAGCTTCTTCTCGAACCCTGCCAAAATTAATGATGTGTTACAGATTGTTGGGAATAATGTTCGAACTGATCTACAGCTGAACGAACTCGAACGTTTGGCTGAAATAGCTAAAGGCGTCGACACGACCAAAATAACCAACACTGTCTTAGACAATAGTAATAATGGTCTAGTTAAGACAGCCATGGTAGGAGATGCGAGTGTAGTTATACCTACTGCAGGAATAAATAATTATTCAGCTATTCAAGCATATGTGCGTCAACTCTTTGTCGACGGGTATATCAAAGCAGAAGCAGCAAATCTAGCTATTCAAAATGGTACCGCAATTCCTACTCGTGGACAGGTAACAGCAGATTTATTAAAATCATATGGATATACCATTCAGAGCGTAACACTGGCCGATACAACTACCCATAAAACCAGCCAAATTATTGATTATACTGGCGGCAAGAAACCATATACGCTACAATATCTGCAGCGACGCTTTGGAGTGAGCGCAACCTCGGCTGATCCTTCAACCGCACCAGCTCCTGGCGTTGATATAGCAATTATTGTAGGAGCAAACTATAAACCTTAGAGATAAACTGAAACGAATAGACTTCGGAAGTCGTAATCAACGACTTATCGGAGTGTTTAGTGTAATACAATTATTTGTTATTATTGCACTTTTGTATTATTCGACCTTGCAAGTACTCCTTATCCCGATTCTCCTTGGAGCAAATTATTTACTGTTACGACGTTTGTTGATAAGTAAAAAACAGACTTTCATTTTTGCCAAAGCTATTCGGCCATGCCTATGGCTTTTAGTGAGCTTTGGTTATATCTATACGGTACATTTACTATTTCTTATTCCAATTATTTGGTTTGTTTTGCTGAGTGTCGTAATAATGCTCGGGTATTGTGCAGTTATTTGGCAAGATATCTCGCTTGAGCCAAACGTATTGATCGAAAATACCCTTTCACTTATTTTAGTTTTTCTTGGGATAAGTTTTGCCAGCCTCTTACTCGCTTTCTGGCACTGGCCAGTGGCAATTGTACTCTTAATGGTGTGGCTGTTTACTTTCTTCGTAGCAATTACCTGGCTACTGGATTTTTCAAATACTCCACAGTTACTTTCGAGTTTATGGGCCTTAATGTGTGTGGAATTATTTTGGATAATGAGTCGATGGATTAATTTGTATCATTTACCAAAGACTAATCTGTTAGTAAGCCAGGCGGCCTTAACTATTGCAGCCCTCGCGTACGGATTTGGTGGTATTTATTTTCACTACAAGAAACATAGTTTACGGAATGCACTGATAATTGAATATATTAGTGTTACTGCAGTAATATTTATTGCCCTCATTTTGCTCAGTAAATGGGCAATTGTTGTATAACATCTAACTTTTAATGTTAATCTCAGCAAACTTTCAGTTTTCTACGTTATTATCTATACTAAATATATGAAAGAAGTTAAGCCAACTATTAATACCGATAACGACTCGCCAAAATTACACCTGCCTGGCTGGATTTGGCCAACAGTTATTGGGCTTGCTCTTTTGGCGGGTGGTATTGGTGCATTTGGTATCTCTTGGTGGAATGCGCGACATCCGAATGGAAGTCTTGCCACAGCGCAAAGTAAAAATATTGTCATTAGCGAACAAAATGCCACAATCGAAGTAGCCAAAAAAGTAAGCCCATCGGTAGTCTCTATTACATCGAGCGTAACCCAGCAAGATATTTTTGGCCGGACTACGAGCGGTGAAGCTGCTGGTACAGGAATAATTATTAGTAGCGATGGACTTATCCTTACTAATAAACATGTTGTGGCAGAAGGTGGAAATTTTAGTATTATCACATCTGACGGGAAAGAATATAAAAATGCTAAACTGCTAGCTACTGATCCTACCAACGATATCGCTTTTTTAAAAATTGATGCGAGTGGTTTACAACCAGCCACAATGGGCGATAGTAGTAAGGTAGAAGTTGGAAGCTTTGTGGTGGCGATCGGTAACGCGCTGGGGCAGTTTCAGAACACCGTAACAACAGGTGTAATTTCTGGTAAAGCTCGCCCAGTCACGGCTGGAGATGGACAAGGTGCTTCTGAAAGGCTCACAAATCTTTTCCAAACCGATGCCGCTATTAACCCAGGTAATTCTGGCGGGCCGTTGGTAAATGTTGATGGTCAAGTAATTGGTATGAATACTGCAGTGGCTGGTCAGGGAAGTCAAGGGATAGGCTTTGCAATCCCGATTAATGATATTAAAGCCGACATTACGAGTTTGCAAGAAAAAGGTAAGTTAGTTCGTGCTTATCTTGGTGTCCGCTACATTCCTATTACTGCAAGT
>JAHFOQ010000029.1 GCA_023261595.1 bacterium
ATTAAGTACAATCGTTCCACCCAGATCTTTAACAAGTTTCTCTAATGCTTGCGAAAGAGAATACATTCCTCCTTTTGGATACCAGATGCCTAGGCCAGTTTCCATATAACTAACAATAGAATAAATAGCAGGGGCTTCGTACGGACTTACGCCCAGGTACATACTCTGAAAACTAAAAAGTTGCCGTAATCGTTCGTCGGTAAAATAGCGAGAAACAAATGGATATAATTTACTCAATCCTCTTTTTCTGAGTAGCTGTGTGCCAGATTTAATATTAAGAAAATCGGTTTTGTGATTAAAGTTCTTATCAATAAAATCTTTTCGTGAAATTCGATACATTTCGGCAATATCCGAAAAAAAACGTAAAAATTGTTCAGGGGCTTTTGTATCAAACTTACTAAGCTCTGCTTGGAATTTTGGTAGATTACTGCTGACAGTAATTTTGCTCTTATCACCAAATGCAACCTGATAATTTGGTTCGAGTTGTAAAAGTTCTATGTAATCATCCAGGTCTTTCCCACAATATGAGAACGTATCGTAGAGAACATCAGTCATCATTAAAAGCGTTGGCCCAGTGTCGAATGTGTACCCATTCTTTTCTATTCTGTGTGCACGTCCACCTACTCTATCTTCTTTTTCATAGATAGTAACGTTATATCCGTTTTTTAGTAGGCGTGCTGCCGTACAAAGCCCGCCAATTCCTCCACCAATAATAATTACTGATTTTTTCATTGTTTCATCATAACATGACCTATACATTGTAAGTATTGGCGTATAATTACTTATATGAATATCGTCTATTCACAGTGGTTTTATTTGTTTGTTTTGCTTTTAGGCATTAGTGGACTAATTCTAACTGATGCCAAACTTAAACTTGTGTTTTTTTACCAGCCTAGAGCAGCTGTCAAAACCATCGCTAGCTTAATAGTTATACTGTTATTAGCTGACATTGTTGGAATAAAACTAGGCATTTTTTTTACTAATCAACACTACGTAACTGGGATGTATATTGTCTCACCAAACCTACCTATAGAAGAACTGGTGTTTTTGTTTTTGTTAAGCTATGTAACCCTACTAGTTTTTCGGTTAATCTGCCAACACAGAAAGAGTTTCGATGTTTAAATACACCACTCTCATTTTTACTCTTTTAATAGTAATTATTTCGCTACTTCTAGTTTTTAGCCTAAAACTACCAAATCGCAAAACTACTTTACTCATGTTAATAGTCCTAACACTTGCCATGCTAGTATTCGATGGATATCTCACCGCCTTGCCAATTGTAGAGTATAATAAGAATCTGGTTTTGGGCATATACGTTGGCTCAATACCAATCGAAGACTTTGGTTATTTGCTAGTCGTAATCTTGCTTGGACCAGCCTTGTTCGAAAGATTTATTCAAAATGAAGAGCGAAAAAAATAATTCAAATCTCACAATACGAGAAATATTTGCTACCAGCCGACCAGTTAGCTGGATAAACACTGCTGCACCATTTGCAGTAGGCTATCTTTTGGCTGCCAGAACAATTAATCTAGAATTTATCCTTGGTACAGTCTACTTTTTATTTGCGTATAATCTTCTTCTGTACGGAATCAACGATATTTTTGACTATGAATCAGACGTAAAAAACCCACGAAAAAACTCCGTCGAAGGCGGATTAGTTGATAAGAAAAAACATCAAACATTATGGTTAGTAATTGCTGGAGTAAATATTCCTTTTCTTGGGTATTTATTTTATACAAGTAGCAATGTAGCCCGAGTTATATTATTTTTCACGATACTTTTTTGTTTTACATATTCTGCAAAGCCCTTTCGATTTAAAGAAATACCATTTTTAGATTCAATCAATTCTGCTTTGCATTTTGTAAGCCCGTTAGTTTTTGGTCTGCTCTATGGCGGGACAGCTGAAATGTATTGGCCAGCCCTTATAGCTTTTATGCTATGGGGTATGGCCAGCCAAGCAATGGGTTCAATTCAAGATATTAAACCTGATAGGGCTGGAAATATTTCTTCGATAGCTACTGTTATGGGTGCTCGAAGAACCACCCGTTATAGTTTTTGGCTCTATGTCGCAACTTGCGTAATTGTTGCTATTGCTTACTTTCCATATGGAATTGTAGCCTCATTCTTTTTATCACTCTATCCGCTTAATATGAGTTATTTTTATAAGTTTCGTTCTGATGCACATAGCGCACAATTTCGACGTTCTTGGAAAAATTTTATGTGGCTCAATATTTTAGTCGGGTTTTTCTTGGCTCAATTATTATTGTATGTATATGATCCTTTCAGTTTACGTGGCCAATATGTCAGTTTCTTTGGTGGTTTTTTATTCTGCTTATTTATTTTTCAACTAGCACTAACACTCTATAACCTCTTTAAATTCCGCCGGCCAAAAACTCAACATCATACCGATTTACCGATGGTTTCAATTCTTGCATATACCTATAATCAGGCTGATAACATATCATCGACCTTACTCGCAGCGGTAGGACAAGAATATCCAAACTTTGAAATTATTATGGCAGACCTCGGTTCGAACGATAACACTGCTAAAATTCTTCATGGTTTTCAAGATCCGAGATTAAAAATAATAGATATCCCTCCTCGTAAGCCAGGATGGACTATACATGCCTGGGTTGCAGAGGCGCTTTTACAAAAAGCAACTGGCGACGTAGTAGTCCTTATTTCGGCAGATACCGTCTTGCTTCCAAAGGCACTCTCTATCTTAGTTGGGCTAATCAATGAACAAAAGAAAAGTCTAGTATCAGTGCTGCCTGCCGATCAAAATAAAAGTTTAGGCCAACAACTTATTCTAAGTCAAAATCATTTCTTTATGTTGGGCGCCTATCCATCAGCCCTGCTGGCCCGGACACATCCAAAAGTTGCGAATGCCAGTTCTAGCTTAGTTGCCTTTCTTCGTTCGAGCGTAGATGCTATGGGTGGATTTTCTCTAGTTCGCAAAAGCCCCCTAGAAGACTTCGATCTAGCCGCAGCCGCCAAATCCAAAGGACTAGAAACAGGTTTTTATCTAGGTTCTGATGTGGCTACGAGCCAAAACCATTCCAGTAGCAGATTAATTGTTACAAGCAATTTACGAAGGTTTTATCCAGCTTTACATTTTTCTATGCCACTCACTGTTAGTCTTATCTTGGGTGGTTTTATAGTTTTTGTTTTACCGACTCTACTTATTCTTGTACTGCTTGTTCTAGGATTATACGAAGGGATATTTATTTTGGCCGCCGCGGTGCTGCTTAGTTATATAAATAGATTTATTATTACTGTTTCATCACGCCAGAGTATAGTTTCTACACTACTCTTTCCTCTTGGAAGCTGCATTGAGTTACTCCTCCTGTTTGGTTCGATGATAGAATATGAACTTTTAAAACCACGTTGGCAAAACAGAACCGAAGCTTTTTAACTGGTTGTTTTTGATACTAAATTTGCTGGGACTTTAGCTGGGAGTTCTAGGCTAAACGTACTACCTTTACCGAGCTGGCTTACTAAGCTAATTTCTCCGCCAATTTTTTTTGCTTGCTGAGAAGTTATATAGAGTCCCATACCTGTGCCCTTAATTGATTGTACGGCCTTATTGCTCGAGCGGAAAAATTTTGTAAAAAGTTTTGCTTGATCTTCTTTAGAGATCCCTAGACCTTCGTCTTTTACGCTAAATATAACTCCCCCTGGGTAATTTTGCGATGGTGATAATGTTAACGTAACTTTTTTGCCAACACCGCTGCTATATTTAACCGCATTAGTTAAGAAATTTACTAAAATCTCAGTTATTCGTTGATTCGAACTCACAATAGAGGGTGTTTTAGTGTCTACTTCAAGCGTAAATTCTAGTTGAGCCTTCTGGGTTCTTTGAGAAAAATCTTCTGCCAATTCTTTCGCTATTTTCTGTGTGTCTACACTTTGTAATTCTACATCTAAGACATGACGCTGAGCATGAGAGAGGTCTGAGATATCCTGCAAAAGTCCAGAAAGATATGTAATATTTTGTGCAGCAGAATGGAGTAGTTTAGTCGCTTTTTCTGGTAATTCAACATACCCTGGTAGTAAAACTGTAGATAAATCAGCTTCAACGATAGCAACTGGAGTTCGAAGCTCATGGCTTACCACACTTAAAAATTCATCTTTTTGCGCTTGCAGAGATTTCTGTTTTGAAATGTCGCGTGCAAGAATAATCGCTCCAACAATTTCTCCATTCTGATTAATAGGAGTTACCATTGTGTAAATTTCTATTGGTTCTGCTTTAGCCCGAACAATTCGTAAGTCATCTCTTACACTTATCTTTCCTGCCTGCATAACCGAATCAAGAACATCAGCTGGTTGATTCTTGCTATCAATTAATGGAAATACAGAAACTAACTGTTTGTTTTGTAATTCAGTATGAGAATCGATCAATTCAAGCGCGGCAGAATTAAATAATGTTACTTCGCCTTTGGTGTTAACAGCCAAAACGGCTTCACCTAGACTATTTATAAGTGCCTGAAGTTGAGCCTGTTCTTTGCTCAGAACTTGGTTGCGTTGGAGCTGATTTTCATTCGCTGTTTGTAATGAATGTAATACAATAACTATTCTAACGATACCAAGAGTAGAAAATAGTAGCAGAGAGAGCCAAAAGATTAATTGATTTTGAAAGACAAAACCTATGACAATCCCCCCAAGACATACCACAGAAACAACAATAAAAATGCCATAAACTCGCATAATAGGTTGGTGTGAGGGATTCATACTTACTATTAAGTATAACCATAAGCTCTATAGAAGCAAGTCGCTGTATCTGATTCTCACACTATTAATTTATCTTTAAGCGCTTTGTAAGTGCGTCTACTTGTGTATGGGTGTGCAAACGAGTGCTCGAGTTATCAATATGTTCTTGGGCGACTGATGTAACCGATGCAACGCTCGGAGCATTTGGGTTAGTTGGACTATCTTCTTTTTCTTGTTCTTCAACGAATTGTTCGAAACTAATATTTTCACCAATTCTTCCTCGTTTTAATGCCCGTTTATAGCGGACTCTAAGACTTGCATCGACTGCTACAATAATACCGCCCGCTTGAGTAATTGCTTTTGCTTCTCCACTACTACGAAGTCCACTTAAGACAAGTTTTGCATCTTGGTTAGTCTCTAAAACATCTCGTACTAAAAAATCAGTACCAAACTTTTTACGAAGCTGTGTCACGACTTTATTCATGTTTTCACGGCTTAAATCACCGAGCTTATGCTCTGACATATAACTACGCAAAATATCACTCGTAGATATATGTACAAACCCGTACTTTTTTACTAAGTATCGTGCGACTGTATCTTTCCCGCCAGATGGATGTCCTGCAATACCTATAATAATACGTTTTTTCATATCATTATTGTACCGGAAAAGTAAATATTTTCCGACTATTGCAAGTTTTAAATATCAAATTGGTTGGTTTTAGCTCCAGAAGATTTAAGATTATTAATAAGATCTCGTCGTGCGCCAGTTAAGCTTCCTTGAAAGTCTTGCAAGGCTTGATTAATGGTTTGCATTTCTTGTTTTCGTATTTTTTCTAGTTCTGACTTGGTAGTATTAATACTCTCTCTTGTTTTCTGAAGTTTATTTTGCGCAGTTGCTATGTTGGTCTGAAAATTTGTGCGGATCTCGCTTGGAGATTTATTTGCTGAGCAATCTGACTCAGCAGTATCGATAGTCTTTGTAATATTCATTACAAACTCTGAACGAGCCCCAACTAATTGACTCTCCTCTCTTTGTAAAAGAGTTCTTGCCTGACTAAAATACTCCGTTATTGCCAAATCTACACTTTGTCTTCGAATTACAATCGCATTCTCAACAGAAATTTTGAAAGTCATAATTGCAGTTTTCTGTGTCTCGTTTTGTGCAAGCGAGAGCATCTTATCGTACTGTTGGTTTCGTTCTTCATCCCATTTTATACGATTCTGTTCTAAATCTTTTTGGATGTTCGATTGTCGGACCAATAAACTCTCTACACTATTTACAGAAACTCCAGATGTATCTGTAATATTCACAAGTTTTGATTGCATGCGCGAACCAATAGAATTAATACTCCCACAAAATTGAGAAGCAGGAGGAATAGTTTCGGTATTGGCAGCGTACACTGGCTGAATGTTGCCCACTGCTAGTTGCGATAAACTCATCACAATCATAATGACTGAAATTATTTTTATACTAGAACTTTTCATTCGTAACCTCTTGCATCTGTCCTAGCTGGTTATTTACTGCATCTAGATTTACCGTTTCTATATTGGCAGTTTGTACAGTCTGTAACTCAGCCTGGGCTTGTTGGGTAATCGCATTAACCGCGTTACTAACTTTTCCATTAGCAGACACTTGGGATTGCTGTATGGATGTATTTAGTGATGCATTGTTTTGTGAACCCAACCAAAAAATTCCACCCAGAAGAACAATAAATACGAGAGCCATAGGCAAAACTACACGCATTATTGGCAGTTTATTAGGCGATGAATTCACGACTTCATCAATATCATGACTAAAGTAATCATTTAGTCTATTTTCTTGGGTTAAATTAGCCGGTGCCGATTTTACAATTTTTCTGAGCAGAATTCTTTTATCTGGGTGTATTGTAGAAAGTGTATGTAAGTTTTGGGCTGTTTTTTCAGCATCGATATTTAGTTTTGCACTCATTGTACTAGATCCTTATTTTGTGCCTTCATCACCTCCGAAAGAGCAGACACTGCCCGACTAAGTAATTTACGCGTTGCAACATCACTCTTATCGATTATGTCGGCAATCTCTTTGCTTGAAAGATTTTCAACATAGCGTAAAAGTAATGCTTCTTGATAATTTTCGGGAAGTTGCTGAAGGGCTTTGTATAAATTTGCCTTCTCTTCGTTAGATATAACGTTGGCATGTAGGTTTTGTGACGGGTCAGCAATTATTTCTAATACCTCATCTGAACTATCAATCTTCTTTCCTTTTCTGGCTTTACTTCGAAAGTGGTCTGCTATAACACTACGCGCAATAGTGTACAAATAGGCCGATGGGTTATAGCCTTGATCATGCCAGTTTTGCAAATTCTTGTAAAATTTTAAAAATACCATCTGGGTAATGTCATCAGCTTCATCACCACTACCAACCCGCACTAACACATATCGATAGAGTTGGGTAAAATATTCATTATAGAGCTCTTCAAAGGCTGTTTCATCTCCATTTTGAGCCCGGGCGATAAGTTCAACAAAATATCGTGACTGATTTGATGTATTATCTTGTTGGGTATTTTTCATGCAAGTATTGTAGCACGATAGCTACTATCCCCAGATAGCTTCAACAATTTTCCCATATACTGCACGCCAAGCTGGCAATGTTGCACTTGCAACACTTACGAGCAAAAGAATAAATACATTTCGCAACATAAAAGCATAGTCTACGTCTAAGAATACATTTCCAAGCGGGAAATGAAATGGATAACGAGCTTCGAGTGGAACCACAACAGTAACGAATAAAATTGCACCGATAATTGCACCAATAAATGTATAAAATAGCGCACGTAATTCATATGCCAAAATAATTGTGGGCGGAGAAATACCAATCGCTCGTTCGATACCAATTTGTCGCTTTTTATTTACAACATCTACATACGTAATAATAAAAATAGTAAGGAATCCAACAACAAGTGCTACTGCACGTAAGATTTTATTAATAACCTGAATACTCTCAGTATAACTTTGCACAAACCCTGCCCGTTCTTGCCAGCTTCGAGTCTTAATATTTGGGTTAAGTCCAAGTATTTCTTGGTCTATTTTATCCTGATTAGCACCCGGCTTAAGTTTAACGTTAATAGCATTCGCCTTATCAACACTAGTTGGAGAAACCTGAGTAAATTCACTTGAAGAAATAAGTGTTTTTAAATCAGCTTGTACAAACTCGGTTTGATAAATTCCCTTTACGGTGTATTTTTTCGTTACCCCATTGGCGAATTTAACCGTTACAACATCTCCGGCATGCGCATTCTTTAAACTATCAGAATATAATTCGAGCTTAGCTTTTCCCGCCCCGGCAATTTGTGCACCAAGTACAATCTGGTCTTTATCGCCCGGGGTTAAGAAACTTCCTTCAATCATATATTTTGGGATTGAATACACATCTTTAAAACTCTCAACATCAATTCCTGAAACTTCAGCTGTTCCTCTTTCACTTGCAAGTTGAAGCTGTGCAGAAATAGTCCGCGATTGAGTTACAGAATCTACTCCATTAATTGCTGCTATTTCATCAACTAGTTTACCTGAGCTAGGTATTAATTCCCCGGGCGTAGAACTCTCTACTGTTAAATCTGCTACTAAAGTTTCTCGTAACTTTGAATTCATCTGAAATATTACTCCTTGCAAGAGTGAAGGTGCAAAGAGCAAGTTTAAATACACTAAAACCATCATTAAAATTGTCATTACTCCGAGCCAAAAATTGCCACGAAAGATAGAGCGGCTAGCAATAAATAAGGCAACTTGAATTGTTCTCATTATTACCCTTCTTCCTCTTCAGAAAGTTTGCCATCGTATAGATAAATAATCCGTTTTGCATAGCCTTTATCTTCTGTATCGTGCGAGACAAAAATAATGGTTGTTCCAAACTGTTCATTCAGCCATCGAAGTGCATCCATTACTTGTTTGCCCGAAGTCGAATCTAGATTAGCTGTTGGCTCATCAGCAAAAATAACTTCTGGTTTATTTACCATTGCTCGAGCAATTGCTACACGTTGTTGCTGTCCCCCAGAGAGTTCGCGTGGACGATGGTGCATTCTATCGAGTAAGCCAAGAGATTCTAACAAAGTAGCTGCTCTATCTTGATATTCACTGGGCCAGCGACCCAACATCTTAGCGGGCAAATATACATTCTCAACAGCCGTAAGCTCAGGTAAAAGCGCATACTCCTGAAAAACAAACCCCATCTGACTTAACCGTATTTTCGAGCGACGTGATTCTGAAAGTTTACTGACATCTTGATCTTTAAAAAAAATTTTACCTTTAGAGGGTGAGTCAATTAATCCAAGCATATGTAACAATGTACTTTTACCTGATCCAGATTTGCCCATTATGCAGAGCATTTCACCTTCTTCTACCTCTAAAAAGACATTGTTTAGAGCCGGAACGATAACATCGCCCATATGGTAGATTTTTTTCAATCCCTCGATCTTAAGCATAAGTATAATTATACCATAAGGTAATATGTTCTATTTTGACTATGGCAAGTCTAAGGTAGATCGAACACGACGGAGTAGCAGTGGTTCGGATAAAGCCTGGTCAACACCGGGTTGAGTTGTAACTGCAGTTAAATAGCCATTTTGTTTGAGTAAGCGAACTGTTGTACCGTTGTAATTACCATATGGATACGCAAAGGAAGTAATGGATACTCCAAACGTTTGTTCTAAGAAGCTTTTGCTTGTTTGTATTTGAAACTGTTGGTCCGTTTCTGAAAGTGAAGCCATATTAGGATGATCTACTGTATGATCCCCTATCTCTATCAAATTAGAACTCATCATATTTTTCACTTCTGGGATAGAAAGATAGGCATCCCCGCAAGCTATGTTTGTACGCAATAGTCCAATACAATAATGACTCATTGCACCACCTTCAATAATATAGAGTGTAGCTTTTTGATTGTTTCGCTTCAACACACTTAATGCGTCTTTCTGAACTTCAAATCCATCATCAAATGTAACTACTGCTGGTTTTGTAGGCAGCGATATTTTTCCAGCAATATAACTAGCCACATCATTCATATGTATTGTTGTGTAGCCTTTGTTTTTTAAAACATCCATTTGCTCGGTGAAATTTGCGGGGGGTTTATGATACATAACTATCGGCAAAACAAAGGTTCCATGTTTACTTGTGCTTCCCCCGCTCGCCGAAATAGCATTTTTCCGTTTTTGTGCCAATGCCTCTTGAGCAACTTCTTCCGCCTGACGTTGATAAATTGCTTCATCGAGCAAAGCTTGATCACTCGTAGTCTGACTTTGTAGATGTTCAATATTTTTGTATGACACAACTAAATCTAGCCGAGCTATCTGTTTTTTGACATCATCGACTTGTTGATGCAGCTTTACTGTATCAACGGTCTGAAGCTCATTTTCTTTTTGTAGTGCCTCAAGCTCACTAATTTTAGATTGCACTAAGTTTAAGGTAGCTAACTGTATATTATGCTGATACCAAACAGAAAAGCAGACTGCTGATAATACAAAGCAGACTATGACAAAAACAAAAAGTGTTGTTGGTGAGATTTTTCGATGTGTCTTCTTGGCCATAACAGTTATGTTTGATATTTTAGCACAAACAAACAATCAATGAGAGATTCAACTTTTAATGTAGATATTTTTACGTTTATGTATTGCCCAGAATAATATGAAAGAAAGACTTACCAAATACCATCTTGTTGCGAGAAATGTTGTTCTAACCAGCTATGCCAATCTTTAGCGGTTTCAAACAACAATATTTCTAAATCATCTTTAGACATACATTGAGTATATCAAAAAAGACCCAAAAGGGTCTTTAAGTTATATTTGCTTGGCAGGGGTGGCAGGAGTTGAACCCGCGGCCTTCGGTTTTGGAGACCGACGCTCTAGCCAACTGAGCTACACCCCTTTGTGTAGAATATATACGTCGAACTAGCTTATTTTACCAGAAAT
>JAHFOQ010000030.1:0-5103 GCA_023261595.1 bacterium
AACTTTATTGATAATGCAGGGAGAAGTTTTACTTTTTCTCAGCCTGGAACATATGATTTACGTCTCTTAGTAGCTTTCGATAATGATGGGCAAAAATTATTTGCTGCTGGTAGCGGTGCCGGTAACTGCGCTCGTACTGTAACGGTTACGCAACAGATGACACTAAACTGTGCTCAGCTAGATATTGTTGCTAAGACAGGCAATACACCATTTACTCCTGGACTTAAAGGCACTGCCGGTGTAGTCGGTGTTTCAGGTACAAAGCCATATCCAGCTAAGTTCGAATATATTCTCTTACAAAAATATACCGGTCCTGATAATCCAAGCTTACCAATTATTACTCATAATGGTGTTCGATATCTAGAAGGTAACCCAAGTGGAGGGGGCACAAGAATAACGCATACAAATACGAATCCAGCGGTCTACACCGATCCTGCATCTGGCCCAGCTTTCTTTGCAAATGAATTTAAACAAACAACACCTGGCGACTTCTTAATCATTCTCAGAACGAGTGATCAAAATAATGTTGCATCGCCAGAAAATCCAAACAACTGTTATGTACCATTTACTACAACTCCTCCGCCTGCTGAATTTGCCTGTAAGAGTCTTACTGCTGACCCTGCAACCGGAACCGCACCATTAAAAGGTGTTGCACTTACTGCGACTGTAGTGGTGAAGAACGCTACGGTTAAATCATATCAATTTGATTATGGTGATGGGAGTGCAAAACAGACTGTTACAAGTAATCAATTAACTGCTACGAGTAAACATGACTATAATAATCCTGGTAAATATACGGCGACGGTAAATATTACTACTGATCGCGGTACAACTACCGAGACGCAAACTTGTAAGACGATAATTAATCCAACCCAAGTACAGTACACAAAAAATGTTGCTAATATGACGTTACTTACAACTGACGGCAAGCCAACTGATGCAAATAATCAAGTAGCAAAAGCTGGAGATATACTTCGGTATCAGGTAGCAGTATGTAATGCGAATGGCGCACCATTAAACAAATTCGTTTTTGAAGACGATGTAACTGATCTCTTGTACTATGCCGACCTTGCAGATTTGGGCGGGGCTACAAAGGTTGTGACCAATGGACAAACAAAACTTGTATGGCCAGCTACAGATATTCCATCATTGCCAAATGGTAAATCGTGTACTGATAGTTCTGGTAATATTATTCCCGCTAATTTTAGCGCAAACTTCAAATCCTTTACGGTAAAAGTAAAGGATCCTATCCCAAGCAAACCAAACGTACCACTCGATCCTTCGGCATACGACTGTAATATTCAAGATAATTTCCATGGTTCAGTAGTAACTACACCAATTGGTGTAGTGCCTGCGAAACAAGTAGAATGTGCCGCACAAAAACTCCCACAGACTGGTGCTGGTATACCAATATTTGTTATCTCATTCTTTGCTGCGAGCTCAGTATTCCTCTTCTTCCGCAACAGACTGCTTAAACGAGAATTAAAATTAGTTGAAACATTATCTGAAGATGAAGGAGGAAACTAATGGCCGATAGAGCAGAATTAGAACCAGAAAGTGGCGCAGAGAAGCTTGAAGTAAATCAACTTAAGAAACTTGAAAAAGAGAAGGCCCCAGAAGTTAGTAAGGCAGAAATAGAAGCCGGTGAGAAAGATCTTGCTCAGAGACACGAAGCTGCCGAGCGAAACTTAAGCGCTGAAAAGAAGCGTGAAGCCGACGCCGAAAAGAAACGCGAAGCTGATCTCGAACGCGAACGCAAAGATGCAGAAAAAATAGAGAAAGTAGAAAAAAAGCCACCAAAAGCTAAACCAGCTAGTAGCTATACTAAAAAAGAAAAAGCAGTTGTGTATAAAAAAGAAGTAAAGATGGTGCAAGCACAACTGCCACGGAGAAGTCGAACATTTTCTAAGGTTATTCATAATCCTACTGTAGAAAAAGTTTCTGATGCTGCGGGTAAAACTATATTACGCCCCTCTGCTCTTATTGGTGGAAGTGTGGTGGGCTTGGCCGCTGGTGTAACTGTTTATATCGTAGCTCGGTTTTACGGATTTGCTATGCCAAGCTGGTTACTACCAATCTTGCTTTTACTCGGTGCACTCTTTGGAGTTGCTGCTGAGCTTATCTTGAATCGTTTTCGAACAGAATAAACTTTGCGTACTCGAATTATTCCCTAAGTGAGTTAAACTGGTGTAAAATAGTAACCATAAGCCTCTTCATAGAGGCAAATGGTTTGTGTATGCTGAAAAAATATATCCTCCCAGTTGCAAGTATTATTCTATCTCTAATAGTAATTGTTTTTTGTGCCTTTTCTGCACGTGCAGATACAGTGAGTCAAAGTTATACTGCATCGGTTAATATTCCTGCTGGTTCCTTAGTTGCATTACAGCAAGGGAGTGGATCACAAATTGTACCTGCAGATTCAAACAATATAGAGAATTTACTCGGGGTTACCATTGCTTCGCAGGCGAGTTTAGTAAACCTCAATTCTAATAATGGAAATACTGCGGTAGTTACCTCTGGTAACGCTCTTGTATTAGTAAGTAACATTAATGGTGACATTAACAAAGGGGATTCTCTTACGGCCTCACCGATAGCCGGGGTGGCTATGAAAGCCACAGCACCAGGTAAGATAATCGGTACTGCAACAAATAGTTTTTCGAACGCACAAGCAACTTCGAGACAAAATATTGTTAATAAAAAAGGCGAGTCTTCTGAAGTTGCACTTGGCCAAGTTTCGGCTACTATTTTGATAGGTAACTTTCAAAATCAACCAACCTTAACGAATAACGGTGTTATTGCTGCGGTGCAGGCAGTTGCGACCAGTACAACCGGTAAAAGTATCTCAACTGCTCGTGCGCTCTTGGCCTTACTGGTTCTCCTAATTGCTGTTGCTATATCAATACTTATTCTTTATACGGCAGTGGCGAGTAGTATTCGATCGATAGGTCGCAATCCACTTAGTAGGCATTCTATATTACAGAGCTTAATACAGGTTATTATTGCAGTGGTAATAATAATGCTTTCTGGTTTTTCGATAGTATATTTAATAATTGGACGGTAACCATATGAAATCTCATACTCCACATTCAGAAAAAAATAGATCAGTAAAAGTTATTTCGATATTTGATTGTATTGCTCATACCGAGCCAATTGCTGAGGCAACAGTTGGTGGTGTAATGCAGTTTAGTACGGGTGAAGCAGGGCTAATCTGGCAGGTTTCGGAAAAATCAGTAACGGTACTTCTTCTTGAAAGGAGTTCGCAGGTAGTGGTTGGTACGGACGCCAAGCTTGCTGGTAATAGTCTTTATGTGCGAGCAGACAATAGTGTGCTTGGTCACACAGTCGATCCACTTTTACAAACGATTGATGGAAAAACTGTTCAGCCGAGTGGAACTCCCCTGCCTGTATTCGGTGCTGCTCCAACGTTTCATGAACGAGCGATAATCGATGAACAGCTTGAAACTGGAGTATTAATGGTCGATACACTTTTCCCAATAGTAAAAGGTCAGCGCATTGCAATAATTGGTGATAATAAAACCGGCAAGACAACTTTTATGACTCAAGTAGCTGCTCATCAGAAAGAAGAAAATACCATAATAATCTATGTTGCTATAGCAAAACGACGTTATGATGTTGCTCGTTTACAACAAAGACTGAAAGATGCGGGTGTGTTAGATAAAACAGTATTGGTTGTGGCCGACTCCTTTAATAGTTTACCTGCTTCTTTTATAGCACCGTATGTTGGCTGTGCGTTGGCTGAAAATTTTTGGCGACAAGGTAAAGATACCATTATATTTTATGATGACCTAAGTGCACATGCTAAACTATATCGCGAACTCTCACTCTTACTAAAACAACCACCAGGGCGTGATGGATACCCAGGCGATATGTTCTACATGCATTCTTCTCTACTAGAAAGGGCTGGAAAATTACACCGAAACGGCGCTTCGCAAACTGTTTTAGTAGCGGGCACAAACCCAACCGGAGATTTAACCGGATACCTTTCTACTAGTTTAATTTCTATGACAGACGGTCAAATTGTTTTCGATGCAGAAACAATGGCACGCAATATTCGACCGGCCATAGATGTAAGTCTTTCTGTTAGTCGTGTGGGTGGACGAACTCAAAGCCAACAGTTCCAAAAATTATCGCGAGCAGTTATTGCGCGCTTAGCAAATTATCGAGAAGCAAGAGATTTTGCTCGTTTCGGTTCTGACCAATCAGAGGTAGTAAAAAGTGAAATTGCACGTGGTGAAAAACTTTACGAATTATTTACCCAAGCCCCAAGCGAGCAGTATTCTGCCAAAGAACAATTTATTATGCTCGATGCATTGATGCAGTCAGAAAAACCCGAAGATGTGAGTATAGGCTGGCTTAAGAGTGTTATTCATGATATTAGCGGACAAGATATTAAACCGAATGATTATGTTAAAATTGCATCCGAACTTCTAAAAAGTAAGCCGGCGGTGAAACAATGAGCAAAAGCCGAGAAATGTACCGCCAATATACAGATCTAGCTACAATCGAAGACGTTACAAAGGTGTTTGAAAGTATTACGAGTATTCAAATTCGTCAAATTAGAGACCGTGTGGTGGCAAGCCGAGATTTTTTTCATGAGCTTTGGAGTATGTATATCCAATTAAGAGTGGATGCCAATTCACCGGTAGCGAGTTTACTTCCCGCTCGAACATTAAATCGTACAGCTGTTATCTTGATAAGCTCTGAAGAAACTCTTTCTGGGAGTATCGACGAAGATTTAGTCGATGAAGTTTTGGGTTCGGTAAATGAACAGACAACCGATTTTTATGTAATCGGTAAAAAAGGTGCAAAATTATTACGTAACAAAGGTGTGGTACCGACTAGAGTTTATCCCCTACCCGATATTACGAAACCCGTTAATGTTGTACCAATTATTTCTGCCACTCAAGATTATCAAACCTGTGTAGTGTACTTCGAACAATTTATTAATTTAACCACGCAACAAGTACAGGTTTTTGAGCTTGTAGGTGGAATCGCCCAATTAAGTGAAGCAGAAGCAAAGAAAACCGACTCAACACTTATTTTTGCTTCAGATTACATATTTGAACCGTCATTAGAAGAAGT
>JAHFOQ010000030.1:5203-10183 GCA_023261595.1 bacterium
AAGTACAGGTTTTTGAGCTTGTAGGTGGAATCGCCCAATTAAGTGAAGCAGAAGCAAAGAAAACCGACTCAACACTTATTTTTGCTTCAGATTACATATTTGAACCGTCATTAGAAGAAGTGGTAACGTATCTTGAAAGTATGATGCGCGCTACTGCACTAACCGAGCTTATTTTAGAATCTCGTCTTGCGCAGTTGGCGAGTAGATTTCGAGCAATGAGTTCAGCTTCTACTGCAGCTGGTGAGCTTAAATCTGATGTTTTAAAAAATTACCGACGACAACAACGTCAGAGTAGAGATGCTGCTACACGAGTATTTGTAAGAGAACGAGAGGGTTTAGTATGAAAATTCAAAACAATAATAAGTCTGATGTAAAAGGCAAGATAACGGCGAGTCGAGGTATTATATATGAGCTTAATTTTGAAAATACTCTCCCCCCGAATGGTTCAATTTTACAAATAACAAACGATCAGCACTCGCGGCTTATGGTATTGGGTTACATCTCAGAGACTAAAGCGGTTGCTTTGAGCATTGGAGGAAACACTGCTCTATCACTTGGATCATTTTGTGAGTTATATAAAGATAAGCTCGAGATTCCAGTAGGAAAGTCTACTTTGGGTAGGGTATTTAATGCACTCGGTGAAACACTTGACGACTCAGCAGCAATTAAAAATCAGCAAACCACGCCGGTTGAATTCAATATGGATGTCAAATTTGGCCAAGCGTATTCAGGGGAAATTATCGAGACGGGAATAAAAGCAATCGACTTTTTTGCTCCGTTTGTGAAAGGAAGAAAGATTGGGATAATCGGAGGTGCTGGAGTAGGAAAGACCGTTCTTGTAACCGAACTAATGCACAATGTAAGTCAGACTGGTGCTGGTGTTTCGTTCTTTGTTGGAATTGGTGAACGTATTCGAGAAGCTCACGAACTATATGAAAACTTAAAAGGCGCAAATTTGTTAAAAGAGAGTGTTATGTATCTGGGTCAGATGAATGAATCGGCGGCTTCGAGAAGTATGGTTGGCCCAACGGCAGCAGCTGCAGCTCGGTGGTGGAGAGATAATCAAAAAGAAGATGTACTCTTCTTTGTTGATAATATTTATCGATTTTTACAAGCTCGCAATGAGCTTTCTATTATGCTTGGTGAACAGCCGTCGGAAGGAGGATATCAACCTACACTATTTACTGATTTAGTTCGATTTGAAGATAGCTTGGATAGTAATGAAAATGGTTCGATTACTTCGGTTCAATCAATCTATATTCCCGCTGATGATATCAGCGACCCAGCAGTTGTGGAGGTCTATCAGCAACTAGATTCTGTTATTGTATTAAGTCGCGAAGTAATGGAAAGAGGAATATTCCCAGCGATTGACCTACTTGCCACACAGTCATCCCTACTCAGTGCAGAAGTAGTAGGAGAAAGACACTTTGTACTAGCTACTCAGGTGCAAGCTATCTTGAGTAAATATAATGAATTGCGTAATATTATTTCTATTATTGGTGAAGGTGAGTTATCGCTAAACGATCGAACAGATTATCAAAAAGCGAAGCGATTGGTTACCTACTTCTCTCAACACCTATTTGTTGCAGAGCCACTTACTGGTAATCCAGGTGAATATGTTTCTCGCGAAGATATGTTATCTGGTGTAGAAGAAATATTGGCGGGGTCGTAAGCTAATGGCTCTAAATACAAAGACCGATCAACTCAGTGTAAAGATATTTTCTCCCTTTGAAATATTTTACGAAGGACCAGCAGCAAGCCTTTCTGCCAAAACCGCAACTGGACCATTTGATGTACTCTATGGACATGCTAATTTTATTGGACTCTTACAGCAAGGAAACATTGTAATACAAACACCTTTTGGACAACGTAATTATGATATTAATCGAGGTGTACTAAAGGTACATAATAACTACGTAGTTGTATTTGCGAATATATAAAAAACCGAGAAGAATCTCGGTTGGTATTTATAGAAATATAATGTCGGAATCGTAAAGAGCTACAATTCTAAAGAATCTAGTGCCAAAAAGTTGATATCTTTCAGATTGATGTACAATATAATGAAATTGGCTTTCAAATGCAGATTGACGTTCCATATCGTTTAACAAACGTCCTTTTGGAACATAATATGGCGAATAGTTGAATGGCTCACTTCGTAATTTAATTACTTTACGTTCAACTATCCACTCGAGCTCTAACCGATCATAAAAACGAAAGTAATCAGCAGCTTCATCGAGAGTATATGCATTTTCGTCACGGTTTTCTACAGGACAATCATAAATGTCATCCCATGTTGGCCCGTACCAAACAGCATAATGTCGTAAAGAAGGCGCAACAGGAAGAGATTGCTGGATATCTTTATTAGCCTGGTTGGGCATTCTTATCTCCAAGGTGCTCGAGTTTTTACAAACGGATTATAGTTTACACTCAGAAAAATATCAACAGAAATAAACTTCTACAATCTGTTGCCAACCTGCAAACGTAAGCGGTATAATAAAGAAGCTACCAATTTGGCTTTTTACGCTAACTACCAAATTGTAAGAGAGCAGGAGATAGTGGAACAATCTAGCCCACAACAAACACCAAACGCACAAGTTTCGGCGAGTGCTGCTACAACCTTTTCGGCAGAAGTTGCTAAAGAAAATACCGTAAGTAGCGAAGCATTCGAAAATAACCAAAATGTGCTGGCGGCTCATCGTCGCGGCATACTTTTTCGTGCAATGTGGATTGTTCTTATCTTGTTACTTTTGGCTGCACTCGCATCAGTGACATATTTTACAGTTCGTTCGCGTGGTGCTATCGGTAAAACAATTACTGCTGCTGATAATTATAATCCTACGAGTCTCAACATTTCGGGTGTTAATTCAGGTCCACTCAATGGCCAACTAACCGTCAACGGTAATCAACTTAATACAGGTAACCTTACGGTTTTAGGAACAATAAATGGTGCGGGTAACATTAATATTGGTGGAGATGCGAATGTCGGAGGGACACTAACTGCCTCTACATTGCAAGGAAGTTTAAATGCAAGCTTCATTACTGGTTCTTTACCGGCTGGTTCTTTACCGAGCGACATTGCATACCTCGATCACGATTTTCAGGCATTTACCGGCACTAACCAGATTTTTCGTAATGCTAGTAATAGTATTGGTGCATTTGAAATTCAAGATGCAACTGGTTCTCCGGTGCTAAGTGTAGATACTGCAAATAATTTTGTTGGAATCGGAAGTAGTGCCCCAAATTATAATTTAGATGTTGAAGGTACAGGAAGTTTTTCTGGCCAATTACTAGTTGGGCCTAATGCAACACCTCAAGGTACAATTTTAAATGCAGGTGGTCTTTTTGGCGGAAGAGACATAAGTAGAACACTTACTACTCAACAGATAATAAATTCTAATTCTACAAATAGAGGTATTTATGCAGGTTTAGCTAATGAGCTTCTTATTGAGCCAACTATTGACCCTGCAGGCAATGACAACTACTTCGCTGGTTCGTATTCAGCCCTCCAAACCAATGGTACGTTTGATTATGACTTAAATGGTGGGGCATTGGCTTCGTATGCGCATAATGGTACTGGGACTGTAGACGTGGGGGTTGGTAATTTTTCATTGGTATCTAACCTAAATAGTGGAACTATTAACCGAGCAACTGGTAATCTTGCACTACCAGCAATTAATGGTGGAACGATAAATTCATATGCCGGTTTTTCTGCATTTAATCCTCAGCTTTTTGCGCTCCCCCAACTAGGATTTCCTTCAATTATTAACGGAGGAACTATTAGTAAGTATTTTGGTGTACAGGTGCTCGATACGAGTAGTGCAAGTCCAATCAATCAATTATTAAATCCATTAAATAATCTTGGTACGGTTGTAAATGCTAATATCAGTTCAGAAGGCACGTATAGTCAAAACTTCTTTGAAGGAAAAGTTAAGATTGGAATTTGTTCGGGTAGCGAAACTTCTAACATATTATGTAATCTAGTAGAAACTGCTCCAGGCGGTAACAAACTTATCGTAAATAATCCATCTACAGCTGATACAAATGCAAGCATTCAAGTTACTTCTCGTGTAACAACAGATAAGCCTTTAGTGGTACAAGGTATGGCCGGACAAACCGGCAACTTAACTCAATGGCAAGATTCGACTGGTACCGCAAAAAGCGTAATAACTGCTAATGGAAGTGCAGGTATTGGTACAAATTCACCAGGGGCATTCCGGCTAAATGTGACAGATACCTCTACTACAAATGTCGCTCAATTTAACGGTTCTGGTGCAACGCAGTGTACGGTAATATCAGGTACTGGATGGAGCTGTAGTTCTGATGAAAGTCTAAAGACAAATATTCTCTCTGTTGCAAATGGTCTCGATGTAATATCACAACTTCGAGGAGTAACATATAATTGGAAGAGTGATCCAGATGGAGTGCAACAAGATGGATTTATCGCTCAAGAAGTACAGAAAATATTACCACAACTGGTAAGTACAGATAGTAACGGTAAGCTTAGCTTAAATAAAGACGGAATATTGCCCTATCTTGTAAATGCCATTCAACAACAACAAACCCAAATTGACGCCCTAAAAAATGGTCAACAAGTTTCAGGAGCAGTATTTAGTGGCGGAATCGTAACGACCGATACTGAATTTCAGGCAAAAGTTACCTTTAATGCATTGGTTACTCACCAAGCAGATGTTGTCTTTTCGAAAAATACTACCTTTAATGGAACGGCAACTTTTAATGATGCCATTGCAGGTAGTACAGCAAATAGAGGTAAAACTTCTTTAGCAGCTGGCGCGATAGTATTAACCGTTGGACTTGATGGTAATCATAGCGGAACACCAAATGTACAGCTTACTCCTGCTTCACAGATAGATGGTAATTATTGGGTTTCTGGTTCGAGCGTAAACGGCTTTATAATACATCTCGAAAAGCCACAGGCCACGACAGTAGAGTTTAATTGGTTTATAATCGACTAATAAGGAG
>JAHFOQ010000031.1 GCA_023261595.1 bacterium
TCCCGCCTCTTTTTACCATATCTGAGTATTTACGGGGTTCGGCGCCGCTGACACTCAGCGAAGGCAAATCTGCTGCTGCTCCGGCAACCTTCTGTTCGGTTTTTGTACTATCTGTTGTTTCGGCTTCTTCAGCCAAACCAGACCATCGAGAAATTTCTTTTTCTACTTCAGAACGAGGAGTGGCGTATTTTTGGCGACTATGTTCGATAAGTGTGTGAGTAATATCATTTGGTGGTTTTGGCATATACAGTGTCTTAGCAGAAAACGGCAGACTAGTTTCACCGTCAATACTCATACTCACGTAGATATTTTGTTTATCTAAGTTAACAAGATCGAGTGGCTCAAACACTGGTTCAAAGTACTTAGAAAGACTTTGGGCATCATCAGCACCAACCCTAAAAGTTACCATGCTTCCGACGTTACCAAAAACGGCATCTTTTACTTCGTCTGGCATCTGTGCAACGTATTGGTTTGCCATTGTTAGATACAAACCATATTTACGCGCTTCAGAAAGAATAGTTGCAAAGCTCTCGGTGGCAAAGTTTTGGAATTCATCAACGTAGAGGTAAAAAGGTTTGCGTTCTTCAATGTCAAAAATATCAGCTCTGGTCATGGCTTCAAGTTGAATTTTAGTAATCATAAGAGCACCTAAAATCCCGGCATTATCCTCATTAATCTTACCAAGACTCAAGTTAACTATGAGTATCTTACCCTCATCCATAATTTTACGAATACTAAAACTACTTTTCGGTTGGCCGATAAGATTACGAACTAAAGGATTCGCGGTAAAAGCACCTACTTTGTTAAGAACCGGAGCTACTGCTTCAGAAGCAAATTTTTCATTCCAGCTTGCAAATTCATTTACCCAGAAAGCTTTTACAACTGGATCTGTTATATTAGCAATAATTTCGTTTCGGTATTTCTTATCACTGAGCATTCGAGTGATTCCAAGTAGAGTTGTATCTGGTGTTTCAAGAAGCGCTAACAAAGTAAATCGCAAAATGTGCTCGAGTCGAGGACCCCAGCTATCTGCAAACATTTTCTTAAGTACGCCGACAATTTCCGATGCTACGTTGTTTCTACGTGATGGATCAGAAACTTCCATTGGGTTAAATGCGACCGGAAATTCAGTGTCAGCCGGATTAAAGTACACTACATCGTCCATTCTGCTTGGTGGAATAAATCTCATTATGTCCTGAGCGTAGTCACCGTGCGGGTCAACCACCGCAAACCCTTGGTTATGAAAAACATCGGATAATGTGAGAAGGTTGAGTAAGAACGATTTACCACTCCCGGATTTACCGATAATATACATATGACGGCGACGGTCTTCCCGTTTGATACCAAATTTAATGTTTCCCTGACGGAATGTTGTGGTACCAAAGAGACTAATATCTTCTGGCGGTGTATTAATAATGGTTGGTAAATTGCTTGGTGGTTCTCCAACTTTTGTATTAGTATAAGCAACCCCAGGCGTCTCTACGCTTAAATGAGGAAGATGATATAAACTTGCCATTTCCTCGATATTTAATACATATCCAGCACCTTCAAAACGCCGGGTTTGGTAGTCTTTTAACGATTCAGGATCGCTTTTGATAGGTGTGTTAGTAAAACCATTTAAGTTAATCGTATTAAATTGTTTAAATCCACCGACCAATGCCTGTAAGCGTTGTCGAGCAACTGCGTCGTTGGTTCCAATATATACAGCGCGAATTTTAACTGCATAGCCAAGCTTTTGGGCTTTGGTTTCAACGGCCGTATTAATAGTAGTTTGACCAGGACTAAGTTCTTTTTTACCACCTTTGTCTGATTCTGCAGCACTTGGCGGTGTAGCAAGAGCCTTTACAAAACCAACCGGTACATGGGCAATTTTACGAGGCAAATTTTCGAAAACACCAATTTTCCGACCATTCACTACTTCATTTATGTATTCCAAGCTTTTTCCATGCCAGCTATCATCGACTGGTTCCATTAAGAATTGAACCCACATTTGCTCATCTGGTGCTAATGATGCAAGTACTGTGGTTAGCCCAGCCAGTGGGTCTACTTCAAACGTTAAGAATGTTCTAATTGGAAAAATTTCATCTTTTGTCAGAACAATTTCGGTTTCATATGCCTGTTGACCTTCAGTTAGTTCTGTTTCGGCATAGTCTTTTTCGGTATCAACAATTTGTACAGTTGGATACTGAGCATAGATCTGACTTTGCACATAATCCTTTAAATGCTTTGGAGTCCAAACATAAAAATGAATAACACTCTCTTTTCCAATGATTTCAAAACTTATATGGTCTTGAATCTTGCCATCCTTCATTAGTTCGGCACTTGGTGTAAGAATACCATGTAAACTTGCAAATAATTGTTCGGCAGAAAGTTCTTTTTTCTCATTGTCTTTTGGAACAATTAAATGGAGAAGTGTATGTTCATTACTCGAAGTATATTCAGTTGTTTGCTGATGATTTTTCCATATTTTATATCCTAAAAACGCTGCGATCAGCGTCCACCCCCAAAATGTAAACAGTATTGTACCGATTACCTGAATTATTTCTGAAAAAATTGTAATGAGTTGGTTCATAGGCTATATAAGGTTCGCGATGTGAGTTGGTAACTCAATAGTTTTCCCTCCGAGAGTAGATGCTATATTTAGGCTTTGGCAGGTTTGCGACCGCCACGTGTGCGACGCCCATTTTTTTGTGGTGTATATCCACTTTTCAATTGGTACATTCCTTTGGCTACTCGCTCAAATTGAGTCTTTTCTTGAAGATTAAGCGTAATAGTTGTGGTTTTAACCTGACGACGTGCTAGAACACGAGAAATTATTTCTGCCTTACTTAGCGGTGACTGTTCGCGTAATACCTCTTCTATAATATCAGCCACGGTTCCAGCTTGATAGCCCCATTCGCCAAGAGCATAAATACCACGCCCAATTAACACGAAACGATCGTCTTTTATAAGTTCGTTATGTACAGCTTGAGTGGTTACTTTTTTCGGATTAGCTGGCAAATCGGTAATACGAGTAGCAATTTCGGTAAAGTGCATTGGTCGGCCACCTTTTTTTAAGATTAAATAAATCTTGTCACGAATGCTCTTAGGATTTACTTCTGGCCAGACGCTCAGGCCCCAAATGCTTTCTAAATTAGCCATTTCGTTCGAAACAGTTGCGAGTTCCATAAGTGCTTCTTTTTTGTGATTACCCGGTATAACCGTTGCAATCTTATCAAACTTTACTGGTTTACCAAGGGTCTTGGTAGTAGCAATGAGTTCATCGTGTAGTTTAAGTACTTCATTTTCTTTATATGCTTCTGTAAGAAATAACACATCTCCATGGCGATCGTTTTTATCAAGAAAAGTAAATCGTGGGTTGAGTTTAACTAAAAAGCTCAAGTGGGGTTTAACACTGCCGTTTGCGCCAACTTCGGTAACGAGCGATGCAAAACCAATAATACCGCCCTTTTGGTCGGTAATAGCTACCAAAACATCATTTAATTGATGATCATGGTTAAACTGGTCACGAATTTTAATCATGGCAGCTTTTTCGATCTGTCGTACTCGCTCTCGAGTAATACCTAGATCTTGTCCGATTTGTTCTAATGTTTGGGTTTTACCAGTTGCAATACCGTAACGACGGAGGAGTATTTCTCGATCGCGATCTTTCTTTAAAAGCTCAAGACTTTCGGCAATTAGCTTATCTAGCTGTGCCTTTGTGATCGTACTTTTGGCTGAACTCATCTGTTCTCTTCTCACTTTCTAATTTTATAGCTTTTCTAAAACGCGAATCACCCACTGTCCAGGGTGATCACGCAGAACTTGAGTAAGATTATATCATCTAAATATGATTAAATCAACGCTTTTTAGTGGATTTTTTACGTTCTTCGAGGAGCTTCTTAGCGAGTGCTTCGGTAACTTTTTTGGGTTCTACATCTTTAGGAATTTTTGCATTTGTTGTGCCATCGGTAATATACGGTCCAAACCGACCATTCAGAACTGAAATACCACTTTTAAATTCTGCGATTATCTTTTCTTTGTCAGCTTTTACTTTGGCCGCAATGAGTTCGCGGGCGGTTTTTTCAGTTACGGTGAAAGGATCATCTCCTTTAATAGATACATACGTAGAACCAAACTTAACATATGGGCCAAACCGACCGATGTTGCTTGTAATTTCTTCTCCATCTGGCGTTGTGCCAACTACTCGGGGCAGTTTAAACATTTCGAGCGCTTCTTCGAGCGTAACATTTGAGAGATTCTTTCCAGCCGGCATAGGAGCAAATTTTGGCTTTTCTTCATCTTCTGCTTGTCCAATCTGAATCATAGCGCCAAAACGACCTAAACGCGCAATAACTGGTTTACCACTTTTTGGATCTTTACCAAGTTCTCTTCCCTGATTAGCATCCTGACGACTAATGTCTTCACTTTTTTCTACCAATTTATGAAAAGGACCGTAAAAATCAGCAATCATTCTGTTCCACTGTTCTTTACCGTCAGCTATCTTATCGAATTCTGCCTCTACTTCCGCCGTAAATCCATAGTCTACTACATCAGCAAAATATTTTACGAGAAAGTCTGATACTACTTTGCCGGTATCTGTTGGAATAAGTTTATTCTTAATTTCACCATAAGTTTCTTGCTCTTCGTTCTTTGAAACTTTGTTATCTATGAGTGAGTAAACAGTAATATTGCGTTGCTGGCCCTCAACATTTCCTTTCTCTACGTACCCTCTAGCTTGAATTGTAGATATGGTTGGTGCATATGTTGATGGTCTTCCGATACCTTCAGCTTCGAGTTTTTTAACAAGACTTGCTTCGGTATAACGAGGTGCAGGTTTTTCGTAAACCGGGCGCGCACTAATTTCTTGAGCATTTAATGCTTCACCTTCTTGTAGTGCAGGTAAAATTTTATCCTCTGCTCCCTTACCCCATACTTTTAAGAATCCATCGAACGTTACTACTTCGCCTTTTGAAATGAAGTATCGTTTATCGTCTGTAGAAATAGCAATTTTTAGTTCGGTTTTTTCTACCATTGCTTCTGACATTTGACTAGCAAGAGCACGGGTACGAATAAGTTTATAAAGTCGTTTCTGTTTTTCATCAGAACCTGCTGCTTCTAAGGCAAAATTAGTTGGACGAATGGCTTCATGAGCTTCTTGTGCTCCGGCTGACTTAGTTTTGTATACGCGGGTTTTTAAATATTCTTTGCCATAGTTTTCAGTTATTACCTTACTTGCTTGGTCGATGGCGGTTTTTGATAAGTTGAGTGAATCGGTACGCATATAGGTAATATGCCCGCTCTCATAGAGTTTTTGAGCCAAAACCATAGTTTGACGCACACTATAGCCTAAACGATTACTAGCAGCCTGCTGGAGTGTAGAGGTAGTAAATGGTGCACCAGGGCTTCGTTTTCCTGGTTTTTGCGTAATAGAGGTAAGTTTGTAACTAGCTTTAATGAGTGTATCTAAAAACTTTTCTGTAGATTTCTCATCAGCAAGCTTTTCATTTAGCTCTGCCTCAAATAGTTCTTTGGTAGTACCATGAAATAGACCGGTTACTTTATAACTCGCCTTGCCTTCAAAAGCTTCAATTTCGCGTTCTCTCTCTACAATTAATCGAACAGCAACCGACTGTACCCGCCCCGCACTTAAGCCTGGTCCAATCTTTTTCCATATAACCGGACTAAGTTCGTATCCTACAAGTCTATCGAGTACGCGTCTAGCCTGCTGCGCATTTACCAGATTAATGTCGATATGACGAGGTTTAGCTACTGCGTTCTTAATAGCACCTTCAGTAATTTCGTGAAACACAATTCGTTTAGTAGTTTTTGGATCTAATTTCAGTGCTTGGCACAGATGCCAACTAATTGCTTCCCCTTCTCGGTCTTCATCAGTTGCGAGCCAAACTGTTTTGCCTTTGGCAGCACGCTTGAGTTCATTTACTGTCTTAGTCTTATCATCTGGAATAATATAATCTGGCTCAAATTTATGTTCTACATCAATAGCCATACCACTTTTAGGCAAATCTCGAATATGTCCATAGCTCGAAAGTACCTGATAATCACTTCCCAGGTACTTCTCTATAGTCTTGGCTTTAGCCGGACTCTCTACTATTAATAAATTTTTTGCCATATGTTTGATTATGCTAACGCTTAATTGGGCTTTGTGCAAGTTTTTGTGTACCTACATAAGTACCAGACTATATATGAGTATGTAATATTTTGTCAAATTTTGTAAATAAAAACCTCATCTTTCGATGAGGAGAATACTAATCTTCGTCTGGGCCAGAAGGCCTCAAGCGCAAACCATGTTGTTTCAATGCTTCTTTGGTAGTAGCGAGCGATACTTTTCCAAAGTTGGTAATGGCAAGCAGATCGCTTGCTGTCTGATCAATCAGTTGCCTGGTAGAAACAATTTGCGCGCGTGCGAGGCAATTGTATGGACGCTCGATATAGCTTAGCCCACTTGTATTTAGCAGTAGATCGACAGACTTTGGGATGCCAGGGGCAAGTCTCGGACTTTCACTGCTTGGCTTCAGCTCAAGATCGTACTCAGCAAGTTTCATGATTAATGCAAACGAACGATTTGTTAGGCCATTCACTCCATCGTAAGTTAGCGCAATCAAGTCACTAACAGTAACAACACCGTTTATGTGAAGCTTATGGATGTCGTCAGTATAACCATATTCTCCCATCATTTCTGAAATTGTCATATTGAGGAGCTCAGGGTGAATTGAGGCAAAGTACTCTGTTTCATCTTGTACGAAAGGACTAGAAACATCTGTATCATCCTGGTTTGCTTCAGTTGTCAGCATGTTCATTCCCTTGTGATTTGGGAGATCAGCAAGGATTTGTTTGGTAGAATCGGTCCTCGCCAAATTCGGCTTACGCCTTAGCACATTTGCTGTAGCAATCACTATTTCTTTTAGTAGATGCTCGCGACACATTCGTCCCTGATCTGTATCACTTGTGATTGGTTGGCTATTCAGTTCCGAAAAGTCGGCTTGAAATTCGAGCCGTTGCAGATTGTTATTCTCTTTATAGATTTGTTTTAACTTAAACAATTGCGAGTTCACTCCACTGCGTCCAGTACGTAATACGCAGATACCAATGTTAGCTGTATGTCTGTTTAAATTTTGACTAGTTTCAAGAGCAAAAACTAAACCATTTACTTGCACGTATACGGTCAAGAAGTGATCATCAGCACGAGACTTTTTGCGCTTTTTTAGTTTATACCCAAGCAGTTCAAAAGAATCATCGTTAAATACTGTTTGTAGCCATCGGGCAATGGTGTTTACTCGTTGCCGCCACTCTATTTCTTCAATCGCCTTTTTGGCCCTTTCAGCCTCAGCCGTATCTTCATTTAGTTTAACTTGCAACAAATCACTAAAACTATTCTGCGATGTCATGGTGCCTCTCCCATCCTTGGATAGATCGAAGTTATTCTACTATAATTATGTAAATATGTAAATAAAAACCTCATCTTCCAATGAGGCTAAATTGTAAGTTCGGCGAGTTGAGTTTCGAGCTCAGAATAGGTCTGCCATTCTATAACTGTGTTTGCCATTTGAGGTACATACGTTGTCTTTACATCACTGGCAATAACAACAACAATTGGAATTTTCTTAGCAATACAATAACCAATTTCCATTAACATACCCTCGTTCTTCTCTTCAGAGCTCAGAATGACAAGTAAGAAAGTACATGAATCGAGTGTTTCAAAAGCATGTTCCATAATTTGTCGTGCACTCATTTTACGATCTTGAAATTCATCTTCTTCAAAGTAGGTACAATGAAAATCAAGACCAGCTTTTTCAAGACCTTTGCGTACAGCGTTCATTTGTTTATTGAGAACTTCTGGATCTTCACCTGTGTGTCTGTAGGCCACAAAAGCTTTTTGAGTTTTCATAAAACATATAATATCACTTTTTAGCAAATTTACAAATCTTCAGCGCACTATCCACTGCCCGGCACCCATGTTGCGAATCTTGCCGGTAATTTCCATAAGGCTTAGTATACTCGCGATTTGTTGTGCATTAATTTTACTGTGTTCAATAAGATCGTGCGTGGTATTTACCCCATTATTTAGTAGTTCTAATATTTGTGCCTCTTCTTTACTGTCGGCTTTTATGGTTTTTGGAGCTAAATTAGGAGAAACAAGTTCGAGTTCGGCTAAGATATCTACCGCATCACAAACCGGTTTTGCACCTGTCTTTAATAAATTATTTGGGCCGGCTGACCTTGTGGAGGTAACATTTCCTGGCACTGCCATAACGAGCCTATTTTCTGTTAGTGCAAAATTAGCGGTAATAAGACTACCACTACTTGCATCTGCCTCGGTAACAACTGTAGCTAAGCACATGCCTGCAATAATCCTATTGCGGGCCGGAAAGTTTTGTTTTAGCCCTGGCATACTTGGCTGGTACTCTGAAATAACTGCTCCGCTACCTTTTATAATTGCATTAAATATATGACGATTCGCGGTCGGATAAGGATTATTAAGCCCACAGCCTAATACGGCTACGGTTTTTCCGTTTGCTTCTAAGACAGCCTGGTGGGCCACTCCATCAATACCGAGTGCCATTCCACTTACTACGCAAATACCTGCCCTAGCAAGATCAGTAGCTATTCTATAGGTCACTTGTCTGCCATAATCTGTTGGTCTTCTACTACCCACGATTGCCACCATTGGGAGATCTGGTATTTCACCGCCCACAAAGAGCTCTTTAGGCGGAGCAGAAATATTGCGTAATAGTTTTGGATAATACTTGCTTTTGTATTTAATGTGTTGTATATTCATATTTCTAGCTACTCCTGATAACTGTAAGCGCTTTAAAAATATAACAAATTTTATCAAGAAAAATACTTGACAAATAAGCATAGGCGTGATACAATACACGCGTAAATTAAAAGTTCAATATTCCTTTAGTTTTGTCAAAGGGAATAGTCTGCTAGCTGAGGCTAAGATCTAAAACTCACCCTCCTTTTAGATTTCTCACTAGCAGACTATTCCCTTTAACGCCACGGTCTATGAATGATTTATGAGACCGATAAAACCAATTTCGGGGGTGTTAAAGGGTGTTACAAGCAGATCTGTTCGATTCGTACGGCAGGTCTGCTTTTAATATAACGGACTTTATGGGGGTGTGCTAGCATGGAGCGGAATAAACTTTGGTTTAAATAAAAAATCCCAAAACTCTTTGGGATGTATTATGTATATTCTTTTATTTTGGTACCAATTGGAATTTGGTATTCTTCAAATCGAGCAAAAAACCATTCAACGGTTAGCATCTCTTGTAACTCAGCAAGAACCTTGTCTCGGTCAACTTTTCTACATCTAGATGAAAAACCACAGCCTTTACAGACATAATCTGTCTTACATAATCTATCTACTAGCCATGATAGGTTATGCTCAATTTCAGACTCTATAGCTTTTCGTACTGCAAATACTTTTAGGTCATAACTCCTTACGTTCTTTTCTGTTTGACAGATCTGGCACCGAACTTTACCTTCTAATTGAATTTGAATTCCGCCATCGGCAGACAC
>JAHFOQ010000042.1 GCA_023261595.1 bacterium
TCCTATTTGATCGATGTGGGATTTTCTGAGTAATGTATTAACGAGCCGGAGCCCAGTAATACGACTTACTTCCATTGCAATACATTGTGCTTGGTTGTACCCTCTTTTTCGTTGTGATGTACCTGTAGTAGGAACAAAACTTACCACATCAAATTTATCAGGAATAATACTTTCGCTAAGATACTGCGCAAATAGTCGAGCAACTTCTCTATTACCATCGTACTTAAGGGTGTAGATTTGATTTCGAATAATATCATCGTAGCGAAACGGTATCGTCGCACCTGCTAATGAAGTTTTGCCCTGGCAACGGTTACAAGTCTGTCCTTTAGGGGTAAGTGCGTTACACCAAAAACAGGCCGGTTTTCGAGCTGGAATGTGCTCCTTTACACACTCCCTACAGAGTAAACTACCCTCTTTATTGCATATGCTACAGCTGCTCGGAGCTATAACCTGAATTAGACTTTCTAGTAAACTCATCTTGCAAACCTATACGTTATCTGATTATAATAAGAAGTAACAGAAAAAAGAGCAAACATAAGGAGTAATTTTTTATGGCAAGACGTAAAAATCAGGTTGAACAAGAAATTTTAGAAGATGAGTTTTTAGATGAAGGTCAAAGCAGTGTAGAAGAATGGGCTGGAGAAGAAGAATTTGAAGGCCAACTAGCTGTTGATGTCTATCAAACCAAAGACACAATTGTTATTAAAGCCCCTATTGCCGGTGTAAAACCAGAAGATATTGATGTCGCAATTTCTGAAGACGTTGTTACTATTCGTGGTGACCGTAAAGAAGAAAAGACTATCGAAAAAGATAACTACTATGTACAAGAATGCTTCTGGGGTAGTTTTAGCCGGTCGGTCATCTTGCCAACAAGTACAGTTTCAGAAAAAGCCAATGCGAGTCTTAAGGATGGTGTACTTACAATCGAGATTCCAAAGGTAGTTCCAGAAGATAAGGTAAAGAAAATTAAAGTTAATCCAGTTTAATACTTTAATCTTTTCAAAAGAGGACCCGATACGGGTCCTCTTTTGTTATTGCTCGATTTCTCAAAAATACTTGTGTTTGACTTACGTACTAATTGTTTGTAGTGTTTGTGTGTACACCGTCAACCTACTAGTGAGGTGAGATGATGTCGAACCGTAGGCAAAAAAGCGGGTGGGTAAATTTTGCCCAGAACCACATACGAATTAGCCCAAGAACACTTGAAGATCTCTACGCTCTTGAAAATGACCAGCTTTATGAACTAACCTTTATGGTGTATGATAACCGTCAATTATTTACTCAGTTTTCGCCAACATGGCAACGTCGTATTCGAATTGTAAGAAATTATACTAGTGAAAGTTACTTTACTGATAGTGTTTTAATAATGTGGGCTGAATTCTTCCGTCGTGTACTGATTCCTATGGAAGATCGTTGGGAAAAGGGTACGCAAGATAACTTAGACAGTCAAATGGACACAGATTTACAGCACCGTCTCTTATTGATCGATTTAGTTGATCACTCGGCATTGGAAGTATATATTCAGAAAGAAGCTCAACGAGGAACGGTATTTAATGTATTCCTAGCGTCAGCCAATCAAGCTCGAGATGCCTTACGCTGGTGTAATCTTTATGAAAAGATACAAAGTAATCAATATTTTCTGTTGTATCAAAACGATCATCCGGAACTTGTACTTTCCAGCTGTAGCTACCTTCAACTTATGCATATTACAAACAGTTTAAGTGCGTATGAAAGAAAAGCTCAATTAATTATGCAGATTATTGAAGACGAAAATGCAATAAATCTTCTGCGCCAGAATGATAAGAAAATATTCGAAACTGGAAAAAGTATATGGAATCTCAGCGAGAGAAGGCTTCGGATTATTCTTACGGAACTGAAGAGTATGACAAAATCAGGATTGTTTTTTGATGATGAAGGTAATTTAGTTGCCAAAAACTCAGTATAGCGATTGAAAATTCAATCGCTTTTTTTATTTCTGCGGTATACTTAGATGTATGAAGCTTATGGATATACCGAAAACAAAATTCAATGGAATTTTTTCTGCAGTTGAAGTTATGCCGAATCATTTGCGTCTACCCTATGGTGAGGATATGCGACAAGCTCTTACCGAGCAAGATGGCTTAGGAATTCATAACATTGTTTTTTGTGGTATGGGTGGAAGCGCTCTACCTGGCAACCTTCTAAGAAACTGGCTTTATACACGACTTACCACTCCTTTTGAAGTTTGTCGGGGCAGCCAATTGCCGGGTTATGTTAATGAGCATAGCCTAGTAATTATTAGTAGCTATTCGGGTGATACGGCTGAAACATTGCAGGCTTTTGAAGATGCAGACAAAAACAATGCTCAAATTATTGTGATAACCCAGGGCGGTGAACTTATAAAGCAAGCAAAAGAGAAAAATTGTATCCTCTTAGAGCTACCCGAATGCGATCAGCCTCGGTTGGCTATTTTTGCAGGGCTTAGAGCACTTACGGCTGTATTAAATAATATGGGCTTAGTAACTACTGACATTATGCGCGAACTCGAAGATGCTGCTGACTTTTTAGATACCGCTAAATTGCGGCTTAGTCCTGATATTAACGAAGATAACGCTGCTAAAAAGTTAGCAGAAAAACTTGCTGGTAAACCTGTAATTATTTATGCGAGCCCTCTTCTTGCTTCAGCCGCCTATATATGGAAAATTAGCTTCAATGAAGATGCTAAACAGCTCGCATGGTACAACACGTATTCAGAACTCGATCATAATGAACTCGAAGGATGGAAGATTCCTACTCACAAAGAATTTGTCGGGTTACAATTAGTCTCGCAATTCGAGGATAAAAATATGAAAAAACGCATACAAGTAACCACAGCACTTATTAAAGAACAAGGTATGACATTTAACACGATGCAGATGGCTGGAGCAACACCTTTGCAAGAATTGCTCTATGCGGTTATTTTTGCAGGATTTACTGCCGGATATAGCGCCCTTCTCAATGAAGTAGATCCAGAAAAAGTCCCTCAGGTACAAAAACTGAAAGCTCAGCTTTAGCTATTGCCCAGCTAAAAATATTGCTTTATTTATAGCAATATGATATAAATAGGTGGATTGTAGTACCCTCCAGAACAAAGGATAGCAAGATGACTACACAGAGTGATTACACACAGTCCGAAGAAGAAGAGGATGTTGGTTCGCTTGGTCTATTGCTTGTCGATGGGCCAAATGTAA